>CANLGS010000243.1 GCA_947490035.1 Gemmataceae bacterium | reverse complement strand
TACCAGCCGTTCTCCCACAATTAGCACCGCTGCGGAACGGTCCCCCAAACTCGCTCCCGAAGCGAGCACGCCCAGGGTGCGCGCGGATGCCTGCTGTTACCCAAAAAGTGGCCGTTTTGAACCATGCCGCCAGAGCCTGCGCGTTCGCGGACTGTTTGTGCGAGATGCCTTGCTCTGGGATCGTGGCCGGCCGAGAAACCCCTTCCCGCTTGGTAGAGGTTTCCGGTGGTCGGCCACCGGTGTTCTTCTCCACCTCTTTCAGCATCTCACCCATCAGGGCCATCGCGTCCACCATGATCGCGGTCGCGTGTGCGAGGTCCGCGACCTGGCTCGCGACCGTTCCCCGCAGACGCTATACTGAACGCCTCACCACTTCGACGCGCAGCGGGGGAACACCAGATGGGTTGCGATCCGGACCGCTTCGGGTATCGCATCCCCTGGCGCCGGATCGCCGTACGCCCAGAGCCCCTTCGCGCCCCAGCGCACGACGCGGAACGGGCCGACCACGCGGGCCGGCGGCGGGTTCGCGCCGAGCCCTTGGGTGAACACGACGTACAAATTGGCGTCGGCGAAGTCGGTGATCATGGGGTGGCCTCAAGGGGTGGGGGCGGGCGAACCGGCTCGCGCTAGGGGTTGCCGCGCTCGATGCGCTTGTCCGTGTCGATGGCCTTCTTGACCCCTATTTCCCAGATGACCTTCAGCTTTCGGCACGGCATGTGCGCCGGAACCCTGGGATTCCCAGCGTTTCCGACCATTCCCTGCCGAAATGACCGAGGGACCCAATCTCAACGTCCTCGCGAAGCTCCGCGAGGAAGACGAGTAACCGACCGCTCGCGCGGCGCAACGGAGATCGCGAATGAACGTCCGACTGTGGCGCCAGTGGCCTGCGTTGTTACTGCTGGTCGCGTTCGTCCCGCTCGTGCGCGGGGCGGACGCGCCGGAACCGTTTCGCGGTGAATTGAAGTGGAAGCCGATCTTCCACGGCGTGGATCACGTCGAACTCGCGGCCAAAGCGCCACGAGCGATGCGCGGTCACGCCGTCCGCATCGACCTGACCGCGGACGGCGTCGCGTTCCTCGCCACGCCACCCGTCGCGGACAAGCCGACGAAAACCGCCGGACTCAAGACGAGTACGTTCCTCACCACACACAAGTGTCAGGTCGCGATCAACGCGAGCGCGTTCGGCCCGGTGCGCGCCGAAGAGGGGAAGGAGCAGGACGTCGCCGGTCTTCACGTGTCGGGCGGGGCGGTCGTTTCAAAGGGCAACGACAAGTACGATGCGCTGCTGCTGTCGAAGAAGAACAAGGCGTGGCTGTCCGCTCCGCCGTTCGAGTTGAAGGACGTACACACCGCGGTCGGCGGCTTCCAGATCGTCCTCAAGAACGGCAAGGTGCCGGACAAATTACCCGACTACAACAAGGGGTTGCTCCACCCGCGCACCGCCGCCGGCGTTTCCGCCGACGGCAAGTTCCTCTACCTCTTGGTCATCGACGGGCGACAGGAGGAGTGGAGCCAGGGTGCGTCGATCCAGGAGGTCGGCGAGTGGTTAACGGGGTTGGGCGCCGCCGACGGGATCAACCTCGACGGCGGCGGCACGACGACGATGGTCGTCGCGGGCGCCGACGGGAAGGCGTCGGTACTCAACAAGCCGATTCACGCCAACAAGCCCGGCACGGAGCGCGTCTCCGGTAGTCACCTGGGCGTGTTCGCGAAGCCGCTCAAGACGGAGAAGTGACGGCGGGCGTCAGGGCGCTTCTTCGCCGGCTTTGGGCAACGTTTTTGCAGCGGCCGCGGGCACGTCGAAATCCTGGGTCACGCCCGCCCGCAGCGATTCCAATTTCACTTCGTAGCCCAAGAAGAGCGGCTTCCCGACCGAGTTCGAGGCGCTGGTCTTCCCGTCGAACCCTTCGATGCGAACCGTGGTCGCGCCTTCAGGCGTGGGCGCGCCACTCGCGCGCGTGTCGTACACCCCGTCGTTGATCTCCGCGAAGCACCCCTGACCGGACCCGCCCAGGGTCGCGTTGGGGAGGAACAAAATCCTCCCCTTCGGCACCGGTTGACCGTTGAACGTCACCTTCCCGGACAGATGGTGAACACCGGAATCCGATGAACCACACCCCGCGACAAGGCACGCGAGCAGCAACCCACACAAAACTCGATTCAATCGCAGCATCATTCCCCCCGGTTCGACCAACGTCGCGGCTTGGTCAGTTCAGGTTCGCCACTTCGCCACCGTTGCGGCTCGCTATGCCTTGGAAAACCGTGAAATCAACGCTGTTGGGTATGAACCGAACGCTGCCGTCGCTCATCACGAAGTTAGCGCCACCGGTGTGCTGACTCGCGAAGCTGATGTCGTTGAACCCCGTCGCGCCGTTGTAGGGCGTCGAGTTGATGGGGAAGGTCACGTTCCGCGTCGAACCGCACGCCAACCCGGTGCTGGAGTTGCAGCCGCGAATGTACGTCCGGTAGCCGAGCGAGTTCGCGTTGGACGAAATCTCCCCGAGGAGCAGCGTGTTCGACAGACCGTCGGTGATGTCCGTGAACCGGGTCGTGGAATCGCGGTACAGCGTTCCCTGGAGGGCGAGACCGCCGTTGCCGGTCCCCGCCGCGGTCGGCGTGTCCACCTGATATGACCCGCCTTTCGGGCCGGCGTTCCCGTAGTAGTGGGTCGTCCACGGGTCGTCCGTGAGCGTCGTACCGGGCCCGCCCGCCGGGTCGGTCGCGACGCGCTCCGAGGCGATCGAGGTCTTCTCCATGGACGAACTCGGGCACGTGAAGATCGCGACCCGCAGCGCCGAGAGCTGGTAGTTGATCGCCACACGATAGCCCTTCGTCACGTCGAATTTTGCCAGTAGCGCGGTCTGTTCGATGTACGGCAGGATGAGTACGTGAAAGGCAACGCCGGCTTCGCTGGTGGGCTGGGCCGGGGCGCTGATCTTCGAGACGCCACCCGGCGGGAGCATCGTGTAGGCGTTGTGATAGTTATGCAGTGCGAGCCCGATCTGCTTCATGTGATTCTGGCACTTCATGCGTGCCGCAGCCTCGCGCACTTTCTGCACCGCGGGCAGCAGCAGACCAATCAAGATGGCGATGATTGCAATGACGACGAGCAGTTCAATAAGGGTAAACGCCGACCGATGGCGCGTCGCGCGCATGTTGGTTCTCGTAAGGTTGTGGAGGGGGTTGAAGGAGCGCGTGTATTCTCCCCCACAAGCCGAACGTTCCTAATGAATAGGGTGAGGGAAGTGTGTGTGGAATTGGCGCTGGTGAGTTGCGGTGGTGATGGATACTTCACGCCGCTTGTGGCTTCGCACTTGCGAAGCCGCAAGCGGCGAAGTCGCTTACGCCAGCGCCGCGCGGGTGCGATTCACCAGGGGCGCGTCGGGCGTCTCGGAGCCTTTCAGCCAGTACACGCTCGCGGCCAGGAAGTGGCTGCGCCACTCCGGTGACACGAACGCCGCGTCCTCCATCACCGACGTGCTGAACTTGTAGTCGTGCGCGTCAGTGCCCTTCAGGAAGATCAGCCGCCGCCCCTCGTCGATCAACTCCTTCGCCTTCTTCGGGTCGGCCTTCAGCACGGACAGCGCGGTGCGCGCCGCCGTCTCCTTGTTGCGCGACAACTCCGCGTACACGTCGCGCACCTTGAACTCCTTGTCCTCTTCGCGCGTGTGCAGTTCGTCGATCTTCACGTCGGCCATCTTGCCGGTCTTCATCCGGTCGCGGAACATCGGCAGGAACGAAGCGGCTTGCAGGGTCAGGAACGCTCGCAAACTGGCGTCGCCGGTGGTGCGGGCCGCGTAGTGCAGGGCGTTGAGCGTGGTCAGGGTGTGCAGCCCGACGATGCCCGGTTGCCGCATGAGCAACTCGCCGGCGCCGAGGAACAGCCCGTCCCACGCGAACCGCGCTGAAGCATCGCCGGCCGCGGTCAGCTTCGCCACCGCCTCGCCCATGTCCTCCGCGGTGGCGGAGCGCAGCGCCTTCACGAGTTCTTTCGTCACGGCGGGGTCGGGCTTGTCGGCGCGCTTGCGCGGCGGGACGACGTTCCTGATGCGCTCGGCGTTCTTCCGACCGGGGCGATCCGGTTCCAGGTCTTCCTTCGCGGGGTTCTTGCCGTCGTACTTCAACAGCGCGAACGCGAGCGACCGCAGCACCGGTTCCGCGTGGTGCCAGCCGATCACGTCCAGCGTGCGGAACGCGTTGCACACGTAGATGATCTTGTGGCCGATGTCCCGGAAGTCGCGGCTGCCGTAACGAGCGAACAGGTCGAACAACTCGCCCGCGGTCGCGGTGCGCGCGAGCGCGGACACCGCCACGTCCCAGTTATCCATCGCGGTGGTGAACGCCGCGCGCGCGTTCGCCGCGGTCGGCACCTTCGACTCGTCGGCCGGCTTCATCCGCCAGCCGCTCTCCTTCAGGTTGGTAGCCTGCGCCGATTTGAAGTTGTCCAGCGCCCAGAAGATGGGCAGCCAGCGCTCGTTGTCCGGCCCGGCGAGCGCGGCCTGGTGCGCCGAGTTCACCACGAGTACCGCGTGGAACTTGAAGCCAGCCCTTTCAATGCGGATTGGTCGGTTCGGTCGCGACCACACGGTTCACGACCTTCAACGCCCCGCCACGAACACTTCACACGAATCAGCCGACACCCAACCGCCGCGAGCAGCGTCCAGCCCAAGTCGCCCCTCGCCCTGGACGTGGCGCGGCGCGAGTGGTACGCTAACATTCCTCCCGCCGGCTTCGCCCTTCACGCCTTAACATCCCCACCTATGCGCCGCGGCTTCCTCGTTGCTTTCGGGCTGCTCGCCGTCACCGCCGGGCAGGTGCCCGCCGCGGAGCCGATTACTTTCGAGCAGCACGTTAGGCCGATCCTCAAGACGTACTGCCTCGACTGTCACGGCGGCGGTGAGAAGCCCGCGAGCGGTCTTGACCTGCGACTGAAACGATTCGCCGTCACGGGCGGCAAGAACGGCGCGGCGCTCGTGGCAAAAGAGCCGGCAAAGAGCTTGCTCATCGAACGAATGAAGGCCGGCGAGATGCCGCCCGGCGAGAAGAAGGTGCCCGCGGACCAGATCGCGTTCATCGAGAAGTGGATCGCGGCCGGCGCGCCGACGCTTCGCGACGAACCCGCGACTCTCCCACCCGGTCTCGGCATCACTGCGGACGAACGCGCGTATTGGTTCTACCAGCCGCTCAAGCGGCCCGTCGTGCCCGTCGTCGCAAACTCGAAACAACTGATCCGCAACCCGATTGACGCGTTCGTTCTCGCCAAACTCCGCGAAAAGAACCTCGATTTCAACCCAGAGGCAGACCGCGCGACGCTCATCCGCCGTGCGGCGTTCGACCTTACAGGGCTGCCACCAACGGTCGCGGAGATCGAGCAGTTCGAGAAAGACCAGTCGCCCGACGCTTACGAGAAGCTCATCGACCGGTTGCTCGCGAGTGAGCGGTACGGCGAGCGCTGGGGGCGGCACTGGCTCGACGTGGCCGGCTACGCGGACAGCGATGGCGACGGCAACACCGACACCGTCCGCGCGCACGCGTGGCGGTATCGCGACTACGTCATTCGCGCACTGAACGCCGACAAGCCCCTTAACCGGTTCGTCACCGAGCAACTCGCGGGCGACGAGTTGGTCCCGCGCTCGTGGAGCAACCTGAAACCAGAACAGGTGGAACTGCTCGCCGCGACTGGCTACCTGCGCACCGCCCCGGACGGCACAGCGACCGGCGCGACCGACGCCGAACAGGTGATGACGGACGTGCTGAAAGTGGTTTCGTCCGGGTTACTCGGCTCGTCGGTCGGGTGCGCGCAGTGCCACGACCACCGCTACGACCCGATTCCGCAGCGTGACTACTTCCAGCTTCGTGCGGTGTTCGAGCCGGCGCTCGATCCTGGGAAGTGGCGCAAGCCCGCGGAGCGGCTCGTATCGCTGTACACCGATGCAGACCGCGTGAAGGCCACCGCGGTCGAAGCCGAAGCGAACAAGATGCAGGCCGCGTTCAACACGAAGCAAGCCACTGCGGTGCGAGCCGCGTTCGAGAAGGAGTTGGAGAAATTCCCCGAAAGCGAGAGAGCGAAACTCAAGTCCGCGTTCGACGCGCCCGCTGACAGTCGCACTGCGGAACAGAAGAAGTTGGTCGCGTCGAACCCGAAGCTCAACATCGCGCCCGGTGTGCTGTACCAATACAACGCGAAGGTCGCGGACGAACTAAAGGCTGAACAGTTGAAAATCGCTCAGAAGCGCGCCGAGCGCCCGGCCGAGGGGTTTGTCGCGGTCACGACCGAGGTGATTGGCCGCGTGCCCGAAACGAAGCTGTACTACCGCGGCGACGCAAGGCACCCCAAAGGGCTAGCCCTTGCCGCCGCGGACCTGACCGTCGCGGCCCCCGATGACAAGCGGTTCGAGATCGTGGCCAAGCCCGCGACCGATCAGAGCACCGGGCGGCGGCTCGCGTGGGCGAAGTACATCACCGACGGATCGCACCCGCTGTTCGGGCGCGTGATGGCGAATCGCGTTTGGCTGAACCACTTCGGCCGCGGGATCGTGGACACCCCCGGCGAGTTCGGCAAACTCGGGCAACTC
>CANLGS010000242.1 GCA_947490035.1 Gemmataceae bacterium | reverse complement strand
TATCGTAAACTCCCGCCCGCTGGCGGGGCCGGGTGGCGGGGCGGTCGAGTGCGCCCTCATCCGCTGCGTGTTCGGCAACCCGTTCCGCTCCGCTACCTTCTCCCCTGCTTGGCGCACTGACACCGCGGTGTCACTCGCGCGCGGGATGTACGAGTCGCGCAACTTCGGTGCCATGCCGATTCTCGCGGACGCGCTTCAGGACGCCGGGTGCGATAACGCCGACATCCTCGACCACTGTCGCGGGCCGGGGCCGCACGTTCGCGGGTGCTGGGCGGTCGATCTGGTGCTGGGCAAGGAGTGACGAGCCGGAAGCGTCAGCGACGCCACCAGTTCTTCGCAAAGGCTGACAAAGAACCATTCGTCGGCTTGCAACTTCGATTGCCAGCCGACAACACTCGCCGCGATCTCCTCGGCCATGTCTGCTCCCGACGCTTCCGCTGAACTTGGAATCAGCACCCCGGCGCGAACCAGCACCGCACGCAACCTACCCGGCCGCGCGCCGGAACACAAGGACGCGCCAGGCTGGCGCGCTCCCCTCCGCGAACTCCGGGTCGCGGCTAACCGGCGGCGCTCACTTCTCCTTGCCGTAGAGCTTCTTCAACTGCTCCTTTTCCTTGTCGCGGTCGAGGAACGGCACACCCTTCTCCATCCACTCCGGTGCGGGCTTCTCCTTCAGGTGGTGCTCGAAGAACTGGAACATCCGCGTCGCGAAGTCGCGGGCCGCGGCGCGCTTCGCCAGGTTGTGCGGTTCGCCGTTGTAGTTCAACAGGTACACTTCTTTGCCCAACCGCCGCAGCGCCAGGAAGTACTCGATGCCCTGATACCACGGCACCGCGTCGTCCTGGTCGTTGTGGATCATCAACAGCGGCGTCTGCACGCGATCCGCCATGAACACCGGCGAGTTCTCGATGTAGCGCATTGGGGCTTCCCACAGCGTCGCCCCGATCCGGCTCTGCGTCTTCTCGTACTGGAATTGTCGCGGCAGACCGGTGCCCCAGCGGATGCCGTCGTAAGCGCTCACCATGTTCGCCACCGGCGCGCCCGCGACCGCCGCCTTGAACCGGTTCGTCTGCGTCACCATGTACGCGATCTGGTACCCGCCCCACGACTGCCCGTTGATGCCGATGGCCTTCTCGTCGACGCAGCCCTTATCGACCACGGCCTGAATCGCGGGCAGCACGCACTTGATCGCGCTCGGACCGGGGTAGCCGATCTTGTACGCGATGTCCGGCATCAGCACGAGGTAGCCGTTGCTCGCGTAGAACGTCGGGTTGATGACCTGGCCGCGAGTCACGCTCGGCACGCGGAACTGGTGCAGGTTCTCCGACAACCGCTCGTAGATGTACACCACCATCGGGTACTTCTTCGCCGGGTCGAAGTTCTCCGGCTTCACGAGGATGCCTTGCAGCGGCGTGCCGTCGGTGCTGGTGTACTTCACCAACTCGGCCTTGCCCCAGTTGTAATCCTTCGCCTTCGGGTTGATGTCCGTGACGCGCTTCAGTTCGTGGAAGTCCGGCGTCGTGACGTAGTAATCGGGGTACTGCGAGAAGGTCTGCACCGTGAGGATGTACACGTCCGCGTCCTTCGCCTTCGTCGGCGGGCTGTAGGCGCGGGCGCCCATCAGCAGCATCTTCGGCGTGGCACCCGGTTCGAGCCGGTAGAAGCCGGTGTCGTGTGTACTCAGGTTGTCCGCGCCGAGCAAGTGCGGCTTGCTCAGGTCGATGGTGCGCTCGATGGGGCTGCGGTCGTCCGGGCTGCGGGGGCGCAGCAGCGTGAAGCGCAGCCCCTGCGTGCGACCGGTCTTGGTGAGGTTCTCCGCGCCGGTGCCGTCGGCCGCGATCTTCCAGATGTCGTAGCGGTCGCTGACCAACACGAACTTGCCGTCCGCGGTCCATTGCACGGTGCCGTAGGGCGGCGCGTCGCTGGGCGAGTCGTGGTCTTCCTCGAAGAACTTCACGCCGAGTTTGGCAGTGAGGTTCACCTTCTTGCCGTCGGGCACGGAGACGGTGTTCCAGTCCTTGCCGTCGAACGACAGCAGGAACTTCCCGTTCGGCGCGACGCTGAAGCCGTGCGTGCTGTTGGCCACGACTGGCTTCGCTTCGCCGGTGCGGACGTTCACCAGCGCGTAGTCGCTCGGCACCGGGAACGCGTAGCCGGTCGTGTGCTTGTACTTGCGGTTGTCGGTGCTGATGGCCCAGTCGCCCGTCGCGGGTGGTTGCACATTTATGTCGCCGTCGGAGAGTTGGCGGAACTGCTTCGTGTCGAGCAGCACGACCGCGCCGAACGTGCGGTTGCGATCCGCCGCGGCCTGAAGCTTCTGCATCGGCTGGATGTTCGCGTCCTTCCAGTGCCACACTTCGACCTGGAAGTCGTCGGGCGAAGGGGCCGTGGTCGTTTGCGGCACGCGTTCCGGCGCGGTCGCGACGTAGAGCTTGGTGCCGTCCTGCGAGAAGCTGAGCGTGTTGCCGCTGAGCGTCCAGCCCTTCTTCATGCCGGGCGCGTTCGGCCCCAGCACCTCCGCAAGCGCGACCGCGGCCGGCGCGTTGGCTGCAATCACCGGCGCGACGAGCGGCCCGGTTCCGCCTACCGTGCCCAGCGGCACGCCGGCGATGGGCTTGGCGTCGGGCTTCGCGTGGCGGTCCCACACGAACACCCGATACCGTGGCGGGGCCGGTGGCGTCGGCGCGGGCGCACCGGTCGGCGCGCCCACCGGTCGCGGCGGCGGCGCGAGCGTGTCGGACGGAATCTGACTGTCGTCGTAGAAGAACGCGAGCTTGTTCTGCTTCTCGTCCCAGGTGAGGCTCGAATACCGGCCCGGCCCGGCTTTCAGCGGCGAACCGCCGGTGCCGAACTTCGGGTTCAGCGTGTACACGCCGTTCTTCTCCTCCGTCTTCGACGCCACGATGTACACCAGCGTCTTCTCGTCGTTCGACAGGCTGTACTCGCTCACGTCGAGGATGGTGCGGTCGGTGGCGCCGGAGAGGTCGCGAATGAAGAGATCGGAGCCGTAGGTTTTGGCCGGCGTCGTGCCGCCGGGAACCGGGAACCCGCCCTTACCCTTCCCCTTCACCGGCGGTCCGGATGGTTCCTTCGCGTCACCCTTGCTGGGGTCGGGCGCGCTTCCCTTGCGGTAGATGACGAAGCCGTCGCCCTCGCCGCCGATCTGGAAGGATGTCGCGCCTACGATGCGGTCCAACTCCTTCCCGTTCGCGAGGTCGATGATCGCGAGCGAGGCTTTCGGGGAGTCTTCGGGCTTGAGTTTCTCGGCCTTCGCCTTGTCGAGTTCGGCCTTCGTGGGCGTGAGCGGCAGCAACACCTTCTTGCCGTCCGGGGTGAACCGCGGCGCGGTGCCGAGTGCGGCGAACCCGGTCGCGGCGCCACGCGGGAACTTGTACTCCTTGCCGCTGGCGACCTGGCGCACCACCACTTCGCCGTCGACGCCTTCGGAGCCGATCAGGTAAGCAACGTGCCGACCGTCGCGCGAGAGCGTGACGCCGCTGGCGGTGCGCCAGATGTCGTACTCCGCGAACGTGAGCGTCTTCTTGGCGACCGCAGGTTGAGCGGTGAGCGGCCCGGCGTTCGCGACGAGCAGCCCGAACAGGCTGATCGCCGCGAACGCGCGAGCGCGCGCAAGATGGGGGTGCAGCATGGTGAACCTCTGGGAGCGGAGCGACAACAGAGCAGTAGGATTAGGTGTATCGCGGAGTGAGGGTTGCACGCCAGTAGTTTTTCCCAACCGCGCCCAATTGCCCGACCCGCGAAGTCGATTCAACCGGCACGGTAGCTTTCACCGGCGCAGTCGTCTGTATCATGGGGATGTGTCGGCGAACCCCGCCCGCAAGGGCGGGGGTGCTTGCCGGTGCCACCCCCGCCCTTGCGGGCGGGGTTCGCCTGGAGCGAGCATGACCGACCCGGCGATGATCGAGAAACTGCGGCCGAAGCTCGACCCCTTCTACCGGGCCGTCGAGTCCGTCCTGATCGGCCAGCGCAAGCTGATCGACGGCCTCCTCATCGGCCTGCTCACCGACGGGCACGTGCTGCTCGAAGGCGTGCCGGGGCTGGCGAAGACGCTCGCCGTGCGCACCGTCGCCAGCGCGCTGCACCTCAAGTTCGCGCGCGTACAATTCACGCCGGACCTGCTGCCGGCCGACGTGATCGGCACGCAGATCTACAACCCGCGGACCGGTGAGTTCACCGTGAAGCAGGGACCGGTGTTCGCGAACGTGGTGTTGGCCGACGAGATCAACCGCGCCCCCGCGAAGGTTCAATCCGCGCTGCTCGAAGCGATGGCCGAACGGCAGGTCACCATCGGCGAGAACACGCTGAAGCTGCCGCGCCCGTTCTTCGTACTCGCCACGCAGAACCCCATCGAGCAAGAGGGAACCTATCCGCTGCCGGAAGCCCAGGTGGACAGGTTCATGCTGAAGGTGGTGATCGACTATCCGAGCCGGGCCGACGAACTTATGGTGTTGGACCGCATGGGCGCGCTGAACGCGTCCGTGGACATCGCGCCGGTGTTCGAGGCGGCCGAACTGGAGGAGTTGCGGCAGGCGGTGGATTCGGTGTACGTTGACGCGAAGGTGAAGGGCTACATGATCGACGTGATCCGCGCCACGCGCAAGCCCGCCGACTACGGCCTCGACATGACCGGGTTGATCCAACTGGGCGCGAGCACGCGGGCCGCGATTGCTCTGCTTCGCGCCGCCAAGGCGCACGCGTTCCTCGCGGGCCGCGGGTACGTGACGCCCGAAGACGTGAAGACCGCCGCGCCGGACGTGCTGCGGCACCGGCTGGTGATCTCGTTCGAGGCGGAAGCCGAAGACCTGCGCCCCGAATCGCTGGTCAAGCGGGTGTTGGATAAGCTGCCTGTTCCTTGAGAGTAGCCCGCCGCTCCGTGGCGGTTCTTCTCTGACAGGCCGGACGTGAGAGACACAATAAGACGAGAAGAACCGCCGCGGAGCGGCGGACTACACTCAAGAGAACACCATGCAACAAGTGCTGTTCACGATCCCGCTGTTCAAGAACTCGTTCCCGCCGGATGGCATCCCGATGTACGGGTTCGGGGCGATGCTGTTCGTGTGCTTCGTCGCGGTCACCGTGTGGGGGTCGCGCCGCGCCCGCACGGGCGCGAACATGCCGCCCGAGCGGTTCCAAGACCTGGTCATCTGGATATTCGTGTCCGGGATCATCGGCGCCCGCGTGCTGTACATGATCCAGTACTCGCACCACTTCCCGGACCAGAGCATCAAGGGGCTGGCGTTCGCGTTCTTCAAAATCTGGGAAGGCGGGATCATCTTCTACGGCTCGGCGCTCGGCGGCGTGATCGGCTACGGCCTCTTCTACTACGTCATCCTGCGCCGGCTCGACGTGTCCCCGCCGCGGCTCGCGGACGCGGTCGCGCCGCTGCTCGCGCTCGGCCTCGCCGTCGGCCGCATCGGGTGTTACCTCAACGGCTGCTGCTGGGGGCAGGTCGCGTGCGAGGAGTGCCGCACGGTGCCGCTCGGCGCGGCACACTTCCCGCTGCTACCGGCGCACGCGCGGCCTCTGCTCGTGACCGACACGAGCAAGCCCAACGAGCCGGCGCAGTACAAGTACCTCCAGACCACAACCGGCTTCACGCTCGAACCGCGGCAGCGCGGCAACCTGTTCGAAGACCCGCGGGCGGTGGTGGCGAAGGTCGAAGCCGGGTCGCCGGCCGACCGCGCCGGGATCAAACCGGGCGACCGCATCACGGGCGTGAACGGCGAGCCGAACTACATCGTCATCGACCTCGGCGGTACGGACGAGAAGGCGCAGATGGGAGCGGAGTTGCTCAAGGACAAGGGCTCGCAGATCGTCGCCGCGCCGGGCGGGAAGCCGCGCGCGCGGTTCGACGACTTCGAGAAGTACAAACAGGCGCGGCTCGCGGTGCCCGACGGCGCCGGGCTGGATTTCGCCGTCCGCGACAACCTCGAAGTGCTGGCGAACGACTGGCCGCGCGGCCAGTCGGAACTGTCCCTCGTGGTCGAGCGCGGCGCCGAGAAGCCCGAACTGCGGTTCTCCCCCACGACCGTCGGGCTGTACCCGACGCAGCTCTACGAGACGGTGAGCATGGCGTTGCTCATCTTGCTGTTGCTCGCGTACTACCCGTTCCGGCGGCACGACGGGCAGTTGATGGTGCTGCTCATGGTCGGGTACGCCGTCCACCGGTTCATCAACGAGTCGCTCCGCATCGAGCCGACCATCGGCGGCGGGCTGACGCTCTCGCAGTGGGGCAGCGTGGTGATCTTCGTCGCCGCCGTGGGCATTGAAATCTACCTGCGGCGCACGATGCCGACGCCGCCGGAACCGCTGCCGCCGCCGAAGGCGCCGACGCCACCCGCGACCCCGGCGCCCGTCCCGACCCAACCCGCGACGGGCGTGTGACGATGGCGAAAACATTCCGCATCGCGCTGTTCGTTTCGGACACACTCGCGAAAGCGGAGGCCGCGTCCACGGCCTTCGACACCGCCGCGGCGCGCCTCGGAATGCCGTGGCGCGGCGCGGCGGTCCCGCCGGCGGCGCTCGCGGGCGTCGCGGTGGTGGTTCCGCTCGACGGC
>CANLGS010000241.1 GCA_947490035.1 Gemmataceae bacterium | reverse complement strand
GCGGGGTCGATGGCGGGGCCGTGCGCCGCTGTGTGACGCACGACATCGGCCGGAACTTCCGCGCGTTCAACGGCGTGGCCGGCGCGATGTTCCACCGGTGCAAGAACTGGGTCTTCGAGGACAGCGAATGGGGCTACATCTCCATCGGCCTCGGCAGCGGCGACGGGCAGGCGTTCGACTTCGAATCGAACTGCGACCACATGAAGATGAAGAACTGCCTCTTCCACGACACCGACGGGGCCGCGATGCTGCTCTGCTGTTACGCATCGGGGCCGGAGTCGCACAAGGATCTGCTGATGGAGAACTGCGTCCTGAACGGCAAGTGCAAGCGCCCGATCCGGCCCAATAACCGCTGCGAGATCTTCAACACGACGGACTGGAACGAGGCGAAGTGGAAGGACTGCCGGTTCTACGTGTCCAAGGGGAACGTCCTCATGCACGTGGCCGACCCCGAGAAAGAGAAACGCTCGACCTTTGAGAATGTTGTTGTGCGGAAATTGAGCGACGCATGCACCTCGCCCAATCTTTCCGCGAAGGCCAAGTACACCGCTTCGACGGAAGTGGTCGGTTCCGAAGCCGCCACGATCAACGCCGCGAAGCCCACCGCCTGGAAAGCGAGCAAGGAGGCCGACCAGTGGCTGCAGATCGAGTTCCCCGCGCCGACCGCGATTAACGAGTTCAAACTCAAGGAAGACCCGTCGTCGTCCGTGAGCCGCTACGTGATCGAGTGCTGGGACGACAAGGAGGGGCGCTGGGTCGGGTGCTTCAACGGCCTGGACATCGGCGCGGAGTTCGTCGCTCCGATCGTCGGTCGCTCAACGACGAAAGCGCGGTTGCTCATCAATCGCACGACCAAGGGCGCTCCCGCGATCGTCGCGTTTGAAGCCTACAACGACACCACCGAAGGGCGGAACCTCAACGCCTCGGGCAAATAGCGGACCTCAACAACCCGTCCCCGAGGAACTTGGAGCCGAGAATGAAACCGATCCGGCCGGCCGCGATCGCCTTGTTCGGCCTCCTCTGGCTCGTGGCGATTGCCCCACTGACGCGAGCGGCCGAGCGAATCGGGACGGGCAATGCGAGCCTGTTGGGCGGCGACCTGACCGATCCAACCGACGCGGTCAAGGAGAAGGACGGCGTCAACTACGGGCAGGACAAGCCCGAGGCCGAACTGCGGCCGGTCGGCGGCGCCTGGGTCCGCATGAAGTGTGCGCCCACCTCGCCGCCCGGCACCGCACGAAACTCGTTGCAGACGACCCGTCGCGGGGGTAATCTAGGCTGATCGGAAGTTCGAGTTGACAGTGTTTTTGGTTCATCCCCGTTCTGGAATCAGTTCGCCGGGGGAACGGAAATTTTCGCTGGAAAAGCAGCGGAATTCACGAGCCGTGTGAACCAAAAACGGGATCGAACTCGAACCAATAATTCCATCGAAAGCCCAACTTCCGATCAGCCTACGCCGCACCTACAACTTTCCTCATGCAAAACACCATCTTCGCGCTGCTCGCGGTCGGGGCGGGCGCGTGCATCGCGCTGCAGGCGTCGGCCAACGGCAAGTTCCGCCAGAACCTCGGCGACAACCCGCTGTTCGCGGCCGCCTTCTCCATCTGCGGGACGATCGTCACCGCGCTCGTCGCAATGCTCATCCTCCGGCCGCCGGTGCCGAGCATGGCGGTGCTGCGCGACACGCCGTGGTGGAACTGGATCGGCGGGCCGCTCGGCGCGCTGATCGTCCTCGCGGGCGCCTCGCTCACGCGCGAACTCGGCGCGGCGCTGTTCATCGCGCTGGTCGTCGGCGGGCAGTTGCTCTGCTCTCTCGCGCTCGATCACTTCGCGCTGATGGGGCTGGAGGCACAACCGCTGACGCCCGGCCGGGCGCTCGGCGCGGCGCTCGTTGTGGCCGGTGTGTTGTGCGTCAAATATCTGTGACGTGATGAACCCCATCGACTCCCTCTTCCATCGCCTCCGCGCCGAGCGGCGCGCGGCGTTCATGCCGTTCGTCACCGCCGGCGACCCGGACGTTGCGTTCACCCGCGAACTGCTCCCGGCCGTCGCCACAGCCGGCGCGGACCTCATGGAGATCGGCTTCCCGTTCTCCGACCCCATCGCCGACGGCCCGGTGATTCAGGCGTCGTACACCCGCGCGCTCGACAAGAAGCTGAAACTCGCCGACGTGTTCGCGGCACTACGCGACACGACTTCGCGGCCCGCGTGGAACACGCCGCTGGTCGCGATGGCGTCGTACTCGCTGATGTTCAAGATGGGACCGACCGCGTTCATCGACGCGGCGAAGGCCGCCGGCGTCAGCGGTGCTGTCGTCCCGGATTTGCCCGTCGAAGAAGCCGAGGAGTTGTCGAAGCTCGCGAAGGATCGCGACTTCAAGTTGGTGCTACTCGTCACCCCGACGACATCACCGCGGCGTGCGGAACAGGTGGTGAAGGCGTGCGGCGGGTTCGTGTACGTGGTGAGCGTGGTGGGCATCACCGGCGCGCGCGAGGCGCTGCCGGCCGTACTCCGCGAACAACTCGCGTGCCTGCGCACGATGACCGATCTGCCGCTGTGCGTCGGGTTCGGCGTGAGCCGGTCGGAACAGGTGCGCGACCTGAAGGACATCGCCGACGGCATCATCGTCGGCAGCGCGGTGGTGAAGAAGCTGGAAGCCGCCGCGACCGACCGCGCGCAGGCGCTCGCGGACGTGACGCAGTTGGTGAAGGAGTTGCGCGCGGCATTGGGCTGACAACGCGTGTACCCGTTCGCGGACGCGGCCGGGCGCGGCAGCACCGACCTGCGTCCGGTGTTCGAGCCGGCATTCCTGGCGGAACACCGGCCCGACGGCGAAGGGCCGTATGACGAGCAACCGCCCGGCGTGCCGACGCTGTGGGTGCTGACGAAGGACTGACCGTTCCGCTGCCCCTGGAGCCAGCAGACGATCCTGTAGAGACTCTTGTGGCACAGGCTTCCAGCCTGTGATCGACGGAACACAGGCTGGAAGCCTGTGCCACAAGGGCAGACGACCCACCCTACTTCGGCAAGTGAACGTCGTTGATGTGGACTTCCAGCGTGGTGCCCTCTTCGTAGGTCGCGGTGTACGACTTCGACTTCTCGTCGATGGCGATCGTGAACTTGAGCGAACGGGCCGCGATGGGCTGGCCCTCATACGTCAGGTAGCCGCGGCCGTCGCCGAGGAACACGAACTGGTAACCGGGCGGGAACGTGCGCTCGGTGCCCTCCGGCGTCACGAGGTGGTTGATCTCAAGGGTCAGCCGCTTGTCGCTGTGGTTGAACACCCGCACGTCGCCGCCGGTCACCTGCGCCCGGTAGTCGGGGTCCAACAGCATCGCTTGACCGCGGTCGTAGCGGTAGTCCGAACGCTTGCCGAGCCGGTCCGACAACTCGGCGCGGAGCCAGTATGCCTTCGCGGTCAGTTTGGGGCCCAGGTCTTCGCGAATCAGTTGGGTGTACGCGGTGCGGGCGTCTTCGAGCCGGCCGGCGCGTTCGAGGAGCGTGGCACACTCCAGATAGGGATCGCCGATCCGCGGGTTCGCGGTCGTCGCGTCGCCGTAAGACTTGATCGCCTTCGGGTCGTCTTTCTTCGCGGCGTAAGCGCGGGCGAGGTGCAAGTGCGCCTCGAACCCTTTCGGCTTCGCGGCCGTCGCGCGTTCGAGGTGAGTGATCGCGGCGTCGGTGCTCTTGGCGTCGAACGCCTTCCGCCCGGCGTCGAGGTGTTCGCGGTACTCGGCTTCCTTCGCGACGACAACCGGGTCCGGCGGCAGCGGTTCCGGGACGGCGTAGCGCGGCGCGGTGCTTTCCACCGGTTTGGAACACGCGGCGAACGGGAGAACGAGCGCGGCGAGAGCCACCGCGCGCGGGAGCGGTCCGAACATGATGAGCCTCGGTGGGGCGCTTCCAAATGAAGCACCCACTCCGGCCGGTGTCAAATGCGTTCCGCGTTTCGCGTCACTTCGCGGCCACGTCGTGGCACCACAGGACGTCGAGTTCGCGGACGTACAACTTGCCGCCGACCACCACCGGGTGCGCCCACGTGTCGTTCTTCCCGTTGGGCACCTTGAACGAACTGATCTCGGTGTACTTGTCGGCGGTCGCGTCCGCCAGCACCACCACGCCGTTCGAGTAGCGGATGTAGAGCTTGCCGTCGGCGTAGGTGAGCGACGCGGAACCGCTGCCGTCGCTCCCCTTGGCCCCCTTGACGCCCCGGCGGGTCCACAGCACCTTGCCCGTCTTGAACTCGGCGCACCACAGGTTGCCGTTGCTGTCCGAGTCGCCGTACAGTTTGTCGCCCACCAGGATCACGCCGCCGTGCTTGTTGTTCAGCGCCTTGTTCCAGTACACCTCTTCCACCGCGAACGTGTCGCCGTCCTTGGTGACCTTCAGCAGCGCGCCGCCGCGCCCGTAGCCGGCCGTCGCGAACACGTACTCGCCGCTGATGATCGGCGTCGGGATGTTCGCGGTGTTGCTACCGAACCGCTCCCGGTCCGTGCCGTACCGCCACAGCATCTGCCCGGTCTTTGCGTCGAACGACACCAGCCCGTTAGCCATCAGTTGGACGTACTGCTTGGTGCCGCCGAAGTCGGCGATCACCACCGACGAGTAGCCGGCCGTGTCGCCCTTGGTCACGACGCCGGACCACACCGTGTTGCCGGTCTTCTTCTCCAGCGCCGCCATCGTCGCCTTCGAGCCGCCGGGCGTGACGATCAGGTTGGCGCCGTCGATCAGCGGCGACTCGGTGTAGCTCCAACCCCCGGACGAGCCGCCGAAGTCCTTCTTCATGCTCTTGCGCCACACCTCTTTGCCGTCCTTCACGGACGCGGCCACGAGGTCGCCGTTGTGGGTGAGGGCGAAGACGAGTTCGCCGTCGGTCGAGGGCGTGCAGCGCGGCCCCTTGTACCCGCCGCCGCCGCCGGTGTCGCCGAGCTTCAGTTGCCACACCTTCTCGCCCTTCGCTCGCCCGAGCGCGAACAGGTAGCACCCGTCCTCGATGTCGCCCATCGTGAACACCTTGTCGCCGAGGACGGACACGCTGGAGTAGCCCTTGCCGAAGCCTTCGGCCTTCCACGCGAGCGGCGGGCCGTCCGCGGGCCACTCCTTCAGCAGCCCCTTCTCCTTGGAAATGCCGGTGCGGTCGGCGCCGCGGAACGTGGGCCAGTCGTCGGCGCCGGTCGCGGTCGTGGCGAGCGCGAGACCGGCGAGGAGCAACGCAACCAGGACGCGAGGCATAGTCGGACTCCAGAGAAGGGCGCGGGGGCGGGTGGAAACGGGCGGGAGGGTCTTCAGGTGTGGTATTCGCGGCGCCATGATCGGACAAGGACGAAGCCGGCGGAGTGTTCTTGTGGCACAGGCTGGAAGCCTGTGCGCAGAATCACAGGCTGGAAGCCTGTGCCACAAGAGCGGTCACGCGTCGGGTTCGTCGGCCGCGTCGTCCGCCTTCGCGGGCAGGGCGAACGGCGGCAGCGGGTCCAGACCTAAATGCGCCCGCGCGGCGCCCACCAAATTCATCAGATGCGTGCGTGCGCGCAGGTGATCTTCAAGCACCTCCGGTGCCACCGCGACCGCGGCCGACATGCCGATGTCGAGCGGCCGGCGGAAGTCCGGGCGCTTGTTCTTCGTCGGCGGCCCGTTCGCGTGCGACGTGTAACTGCCCCACCCGCCCTCGATCCACGTCGCGAACACCGGCGTGTCCGGCCGCGCCTTCAGCAACTGCCACACGCCCTGTCCGAACCGCCGCAGCGGTTTGTCCGCGGTGCGCCGCAGATACCCTTCGGGGAAGATCACCACGCACTCGCCGCGGTCCAGCGCCGCGACCGCCTCCTGCACCTCGGGCGCGTCCTTCTTGAGTAACTTGTCCGGCACGCGGATGACCCCGAACCTGACCATCAGAAAGCGGACGACGGGCAGGTCGTAGAACGTCGCGATCATCATCGGCGTGGTGGGCCGGTCGATCACCTTGATGAGGAAGATCGGGTCGAGCCAGCAGCCGTGGTTGGCGATGACGATGCACGGCCCGGTTCGCGGCAAGTCGGCGAAGCCCGGACCGGCGCGGCGGATGCGGTACATCACCCAGAAGACCGGCTCGCCCAACAGTTCGAGCAGCGGGCGGAACAGCCGCGCCCACGACCAGCCGACGAGCGCAACCGCCGCGGCGAGCGCGACCCACGGCGGCACGTCGAACGGCCGCCCGCGCGCGGCGACAGCCGCGGCGACACCCACCCCCACCAACACCGCGGCGAGGAGCGCGGCGGTTTCCGACCACGGCCCTTCGCCGCGCCTGCTCCGTGCGCACGCGCCGACGATCAGCCCGAGCGGAGCGCCGTGCGCCCAACCGGGCCACTCGTGCCAGTAGACGCCGTGCCCGACCGCCGCCAGCCACGCGACCGCCGCCAGCGGCACCACTCCCAAGGCTCGGTACGGCCCCCAGTACAAGAAGGGGAGAAGCGCCCCGCCGAGCGCGGTCCCGACCAGCCACAGCACGTTCGCGCGGCGCGCGTCGGGCGGCACGTCGGCGACGAGCACCGCCACGGCGGGCATCGCGAGGCACACCAGCGCGACCGCGCCGAGGATGGTGTGCCG
>CANLGS010000240.1 GCA_947490035.1 Gemmataceae bacterium | reverse complement strand
GTGGCGATTGATTCGACGCGCCAACAGGGGGCTTACGCCCCCCGCTCGCCAAGAAGAGAAGCCCCCACCCCGCGACGGCCAGTCCGAGCGTCAGCGCGCCGCCGAGGACGCCGCCGTGCAGGTTCACCCACAGCACGTACAGCGGGATCAGCCCCACGAGCCGCCACGCGGTGCAGCGGCCGCGCTCGTAGTCGATGATGCACATCATCGTCCAGCCGAGGAACGCGATGGTGAACATGTGCGGGCGCACGAAGTAGTGGAACGCGCCGACGGCCAGCACGCCGCCCACGACCACCCCCGCGAGGAGCGGTCCCATGCCGCCCTGCACGCACCGACGAAAGATCAGCGTGAACAGCAGCGCCACACCGGTGGCGAAGCCGAGGAGCATGGCGTCGAGACCGCCGGCGCGGTGCGCCAGCGCCATCAGCACCTCCGCGCCCCACTGCTGCGGCACCCACCGTTCGCCCTCAAACGTGTAGCTGAACGGGTCCGTCTGCGGCATCCCGCGGTCGAGGATGATCTCGCCGACCTTGACGTGCCAGAGCGCACCGGGGTCGTAGAACCCGCGGTCGCGGAACGCGACCATCAGGCCGAGCCAGACGAGGAGGAAGAACACCGTCTCGGGGCGGAACAGCCGTTTCATGCGCGCACTTCCGGCGAACGGAATTGTCTGACGGGAGTGTAGAACAGAATTCAGGCGGGAGATGAGTTCAACTCACCATTCGCCTACCGTCCCGCGTTCACAGGGCTTCCGTCCTGTGCTACAAACGCCGGCCCCTCCGGGGCGGAAAACAGGGCGCGGACTTTTGTCTTTGCACCCCAGAGGGGTCGCCGTCTGTAGCACAGGGCGGAAGCCCTGTGCGAACTGTGCGGCGCGGCAGAAAGTTCATTGCTTCACGCCCTTTTCCGCGTCACACTGTCGCCATCTGCCCTGCTCCGCACTCCCCGGTGAATCTCATGTCGCGTGTTGCCGCACTCACGTTCGTCGCGCTGCTCGTCGCACTCCCGGCTATGCCGGCCGCGGACGAGGTGCCGCCCAACAAGCAGTACCAAGCGTTCATTCAGAAGCAGGCCGCGGAGCTTCGCAAGAACGATAAGGCGCCCGCGACCGCGGACGAGTGGACGAAACAGGAAGCGGAGCTGCGGAAGAATCTGCTCGCGGCGTGGGGCGGGTTCCCGGAAAAGCCGTGCGACCTCGACCCGAAGCAGCACGGCGATCCGCTCAAGCGAGATGGCTACACCGTCGAGAAGATCACCATCCAGACACGGCCCGGCGTCCGCATGACCGCGAACCTGTACGTTCCTGACGGCGCGAAGAAGAAACCGGCACCCGCGATCCTTCAGGTTCACGGCCACTGGAAGGGCGCGAAGCAAGACCCGGTGGTGCAGTCGCGCTGCATCGGCGCCGCGAAGCTCGGGTTCGTCGTGCTGTGCGTCGATGCGTTCGGCGCCGGCGAGCGCGGCGTGGGCACGGCACTCGGCGAGTACCACGGCGACATGACCGCCGCGACACTGCTCCCGCTCGGCTTACCGCTGTCCGGGCTTCAGGTGTACGAGAACATGCGGGCCGTCGATTACCTCGAAACGCGGCCGGAAGTGGACAAGACGAAGATCGGCATCACCGGCGCGAGCGGCGGCGGCAACCAGACGATGTACGCGGGGGCGTGGGACAAGCGGTTCAAGTGCGTCGTGCCGGTGTGCTCGGTCGGCACCTATCAGGCGTACTTGCAAACCGCGTGCTGCATGTGCGAGGTGGTGCCCGGCGCGCTGAGGTTTACCGAAGAATGGGCGGTGCTGGCGCTGGTCGCGTCGCGTGCGCTGATGGTGGTGAACGCAACGAAGGACGGTATCCAGTTCTCGGTGGGCGAAGCGAAGAAGTCGCTCGCGCTGACCGCACCCGTCTTCAAGCTGCTCGGCAAACCGGACAACCTGCAACACGCGATCTTCGACGGGCCGCACGACTACAGCAAGTCGATGCGCGAGACGATGTACGGCTTCATGACGCTGCACCTGAAGGGCGAGGGCAAGGGCGACCCGATCCCGGAGCCGGCGTTCAAAACCGAGACGCCAGAAGACCTCCGCTGCTACCCCGGCGACACGCGCCCGAAGGATTTCGTGACGATCCCGAAGTTTGCGGCACAGGAGGGCAAGAAATTGCGTGAGTCGAAACCGATACCAAAGACGCTTCGCGAATATCGGATAGTCTCGAATGAGCGAGTTAAGCCACTGGCGACGGTGCTGGGCTACCGGATTCAGCCTCTGAAAGCAACGAACGACGTGACACATCAGGAAGGGTTACGCACCGTCCACTTCTCCCCTGAAGGGGGCATCAACTTATCCGCATTGGTGGAGTTCGGCCACGCGAAGGCGCCGTGGGTGGTACTCCTAAACCTTGACGGCGCGGAGGCGGCACGAAAGGGCGAGGTGTACGCCGAACTCAAGAAGACCGGTGCGACGGTGGTCACACTCGACCTTCGCGGGACGGGCCAGTTTGCGTCCGGTAACGAGCGCGTCGGCCGCGCACCGGACCACAACTCCGCCGAGTGGGGGTTGTGGTCGGGGAAACCACTGCTCGGTCAGTGGACGCACGACGTCGCGTGCCTGTTTGAGGAACTTGGGAGCAAACCACACCGCTGGCATCGGAGGTTCGTCTTGGTCGGTGAAGGGGCAGCCGGGCTTGTCGCGCTCGCTTCAACCGCGCGCAACGGCATTGCGCATCAGGTAGCCGCCGTGAACACGCTTGCCACCTTCGTGACCGACGAGCCATACACCGACCAGCGTCTCGGTCTGATGGCTCCGGGCTTGCTCCGCGACGTGGGCGACGTGGGCGATCTCGCCGCGGCGTACCTCGACTTCCGTTCCCCCCCAGACAACGCGCCGGCGGTAGTGATCGCAGGCGGAGTTTCCGGCAGCGGACGAAAGCTGACCGCAAACGAACTGAAGACCGCTTACGAACCAGCCGTGCGCACGTTCGAGCATTTCAAACTTGAGGCAAGTCTCCGTTTCGTCGAACCGCGAGACGCGGTTGCAGCTTTACTGCTCACCCCGAAAGACGGCCCAATCTTCGACCCGGACGAAAAACTCGAAAAACGCGTCGGCGACGGCTCCGCGGGTGAAGGCCCGGCGTGGGATCGCGACTTCGGAGTATTCACCAGCGGCGAGAAGGGCATTCACCAGTTCACGCCGAAGGGCGAGAGCAAGGTGTGGCGCGAGAAGGCCGGCACCAACGGCCTGCTCTTCGACCGCGACGGCAAGCTCGTGTGCTGCGAACCGGTGGCGCGCGCGGTCTCGCGCATCGACCGCGACGGCAAGCGCACCGTCCTCACCGACAGCTTCGGCGGCAAGAAGTATAACCAGCCGAACGACCTCACGATTGATTCCAAGAACCGCATCTACTTCTCCGACCCGCGCTACGGTCCGCGCGAAGACATGCAGCAGAAGGACGAGAAGGGTAACACGATTGAAGGCGTGTACCGCATCGACACCGACGGCAAGGTGAGTCGCGTCATCGGCCGCGAAGTCGAACGCGCCAACGGCGTGCTGGTTTCCGCGGACGACAAGTATCTGTTCGTCGCGGACAACAACAACGACAAGGGCGGCGCGCGGAAGCTCTGGCGCTTCGACCTGAAGGCCGACGGCAGCGTTGACCCCAAGAGCCAGAAGTTGCTCTACGACTGGAAGCTCGGTCGCGGACCGGACGGCATCAAGCAGGACAGCAAGGGCCGGTTGTACGTCGCGGGGGGCTTAAACAAGCCGAACCCGCCGGCGGAACCCGCGACCGACGTGAAGGGCGGCATCTACGTGATCGACCCCGAGAGCGGAAAGTTGCTCGCGTTCGTCGGCGTGCCCACCGACGAGGTGACCAACTGCGCCTTCGGCGGGGACGACCTGAAGACGCTCTACATCACCGGCGGCGGCACGCTGTACAGCATCAAGACGACCACGCCAGGGAAGGTGATTTGGCCGCAGAAATGAGACGAAATCAAAGGCAGAAGAGCCGCAGATGACGCAGACGGACGCAGATCAAGACCAAGAACAGACTTGTTTGAAAACAAACTCTTCTCTTCGGTTTGATCTGCGTCCGTCTGCGTCATCTGCGGCTCTTCTGCCTTTCCATTACGACTTTGGTTCCTGCTGCGTCATGCAGTGCAGCGTGCCCAGCCCCCACACCAGATCGACGCAACTGATCCCCACCACCTCGCGGCCGGGGAACAGGTCCGCGAGCGTTCCCAGCGCGACGCGGTCCGCGGGGTCGTTGAACGTCGGCACGATCACCACGCCGTTCGCGATGTAGAAGTTCGCGTAGCTCACGGGCAATCGCACCCCCTCAAAGATCAGCGGGCGCGGCATCGCCAACGGCACGACTTCGAGTTTCGAGCCGTGAACGTCGGTCGCGGCTTGAAGGCGTTGCAAGTTCTCCTGAAGGATCGCGTAGTTCTCGTCGGCTGGGTTGCTCTCCACCGCCGTCACAACCGTGCGCGGGTTCACGAAGCGCGCGAGGTCGTCGATGTGGCCGTGCGTGTCGTCGCCCACCATCCCGCGATCCAGCCAAATCACCTTCTTGATGCCGAGGTAATCCGCGAAGACGCGCTCGTAGTCCGCTCGGCCGAACGGCGGGTTGCGCTCCTGCGTCTTGCTCAACAGGCACTCTTCAGTGGTGAGCAGCAAGCCGGCACCGTTCACGTCGATGCTGCCGCCTTCGAGTACGACGCGGTGCCCGTTGTGCGTCGGTTGCACGCGCGGCACGCCGAGTTTCTCCGCCACGAACGCCGGCACGCGGTCGTCGTAAAGCCAGTTGTCGTACTTCGCCCACGCGTTGAATCGCCAGTCGAGCGCGGTGCGTTCCCCGCTCGCGTTCGTCACGAAGATCGGGCCGCTGTCGCGCAGCCACGAGCGGTCCGTGGGAAGCTCCCAGAGTTTCACGCGGCCCATGTCCGCGTTCGCGCTCGATAGGATGTCGGTCGCGTCGTCCGCGCGCAGTTCGTCGGGCACGATCAGGTTCACGGTCTCGTGCCGGGTCAGCGCGCGAATAATCTCCGCATACACCCACGGGATGACTTCGAGTTTGCCCGGCCAGTCGGACTCGCGGTGCGGCCACGCAAGCCAGGTCGATGCGTGTGGTTCCCACTCCGCGGGCATCCGAAAGCCGCGGGCCAAGAGCGTATCGGAGTTTGCCGGTGTGGTCATGGTGTGGTCGCGGAGGAAGGCGCTTTCAGGTAGCGTCGAAACGGCGCGGTGTAATTCCCGCCACGCGCGAAACCTCGGGAGCATCTGGCCGCCGGCGCGGTTTCGCCTGAAAGGCATTGTTGCGGACGGCCCGTACTGCGGGTAGAGTCACCCCCGGTCATTCACGGAAGAGTCACCCGGCCGGGTGTGTGGCAACGGAGGCACCGATGTCGTTGGCCCGCGGCTTGATCTTGCTTGTCGAAGACGATTCCCAACTGCGCGACGCGATCGAAACGCTTCTCCACCGCGCGAACTACGACGTGATCTCCACCGGCGACGGGCTTCGCGCGGTCGAACTGGCCGACGAACACCGGCCCTCCGTGGCGCTGGTCGATCTGCTCGTAACCGGTCAGAGCGGGTTCCAGGTCGCGATCGCACTGAAGGCGCGGTTCGGCGACCGAGTCCGCGTCGCCGTCATGTCAAAGAACGACTCCGCCGCCCACCAGGACTACGCCGCCGCGTCCGACGCCGAGCGGTTCCTGCCCAAGCCGTTCACCGCCGCCGCGTTACTGGACGCGGTCGCCGCGCTTTGCCCGCTGCCCCAGGCGACGCCGACCGAGGTGCGCCGCAAAGTCAAGATCGGCGCGTAGCAAAAAAAACGAGCCGTGCGCCCACAAGCGCACGGCTCGTTTTGGCTGACTTCGCTGCCTGCCCGCTGTGCCGTCAGTTCCCCGCGGCCTTCACGTCGTAGCAGTACATCACCGTCTGGTCGCGGAGGTAGAGCTTGCCGTTGACGATCACCGGGTGCGGCCAACTCGCGGGGAACGACTTCTGATCGGGCGCCGGCAGCTTGAACGACGACACCACCTTCAGCGAATCCGGCGACGGCTCGATGAGTACCATCGTGCCGTTCTGGTAGCGGAAGTAGAGCCGGCCGTCGGCGTATAGCGTCGCCGCGGACCCGGACCCGCCGGCCGGCGACTTCTCCGGCCCCCACTTGATGGCGCCGGTCTTGAATTCGATGCAGATGGGATTGCCCTGGTTCTGGTCGTGGCCGAAGTAGATGTAGTCGCCGACCAACACCATGCCGCCGTGGTGGTTGTTCGCCTCCGCCTTCTTGTACGTCGTCACCACCTTCGCCTCGAACGCGTCCTTCCCCTTCGCGACGATCTGAAGGAGGGCCGAGCCGGCGCCCGGCGGGTCGTAACTGCACGACACCCACACGAGATCGCCCTTCACGACGGGCGTCGGAATCTGGGCCGTGCTGCCGCTCGCGCCGACCCCGTTGTACCGCCAAAGCACTTTACCGGTCTCGGCGTGAACGCCGACGATGCCCGGCCCGTTGCCGAGGAGGACGACGTACTGCGCGACGCCGCCGACGTTCGCCTTGACCGGGCACGAGTACCCCTGGCCCGACACTTTCTT
>CANLGS010000239.1 GCA_947490035.1 Gemmataceae bacterium | reverse complement strand
GGTTAGCCGCGCAACGAAGGGGTCGGGTACGTGCTGGTCACCCAACTGGGAAACAACGGCGGGCGCTCACCGGGTTAGCCGCGACCCGGAGTTCGCGGAGGGGAGCGCGCCTTACCTCTGTTCCCAGGGTGGCGCCCGCGAAGCGCGGGCTGACCCTGGGCTATTGAATACAACTCCTTCGGAGTACCAACCAGAACACGGAGTCCCTCCCATGCGCTTTCTCCTCTCCCTCTCGATCACACTCGCGCTCGCACTTCCAGCAACCGCCGCACCCCAGAACGTCGTGCTGCTCGTGGCCGACGATCTGGGAATGCAGGTCGGGTGCTACGGCGACACCGTCGCGAAGACGCCGAACATCGACGCGCTCGCGAAGAGCGGTACGCGGTTCACGCACGGGTTCGCGTCGGTGTCGTCGTGTAGCCCGAGCCGCGCGACGCTCTTGACCGGAATGCCGACGCATCAGAGCGGGCAATACGGCCTCGCCCATGCGACGCACAACCAGCACACGTTCAAGAACGTAAAGGGCTTGCCCGCGTTGCTCGCGCCCGCCGGCTACAAGTCCGGCGTGATCGCGAAACTGCACGTGCAACCGAAGGAGGTGTACCCGTTCGACGTGGAGGTCGCGGGGAACGGGCGCAACCCGGTGCAGATCGCGCAGCAGGCGAAGAAGTTCATCGCGGACTGCGGCGACAAGCCATACTTCCTGCTCGTCGGGTTCACCGACCCGCACCGCGCCGCGAAGGGGTTCGCCAACGACATGAAGTTCCCCGCGGAAGTGCCGGTCGTGAAGTTCGACGCGAAGGCCGTGCCCGTGCCGTACCACCTGCCCGACAATGCCGACGTGCGGGCCGAACTCGCGGAGTACTACCAGTCGATCGCGCGCCTCGACCACGGCATCGGAATGATGATGAAGGTGCTCGAAGAGGCGAAGCAACTCGACAACACGCTGGTGATCTTCCTGAGCGACAACGGCATCCCGTTCCCGGGCGCGAAGACGACGCTCTACGACTCAGGCATTCACCTGCCGCTGATCGTGCGCAAGCCGGGTCAGAAGGCCGGCGTGACGTGCGGCGCGATGGCGAGTTGGACCGACATCACGCCGACGGTGCTCGACTGGTGCGGCGTGAAGCCCGAACCGGTGGGCAAGAAGGAAGCCCCGCTGCCGGGCCGGTCGCTGTTGTCCGTCGTGGAGCAGGAGAAAGCGGACGGGTGGGACACGGTGTTCGCGAGCCACCAGTTCCACGAGGTGACGACGTACTACCCGATGCGCGTGGTCCGCACGCGCACGCACAAGTACATCCGGAACCTGGCGCACCCGCTGGAGTACCCGTCGGCGTCGGACCTGTGGGGTTCGCCGTCGTGGCAGGGCGTGCTGACGCGCGGCGACAAGTTCATGGGCAAGCGCGAGGTGAAGGCGTTCCTGCACCGCCCGAAGGAAGAACTCTACGACCTGGAGAAAGACCCGAACGAACTGAAGAACCTCGCCGGCGACGCCGGCAGCGCGAAGGTGTTGGAAGACCTCCGCGCGAAGTTGACCGACTGGCGGAAGAAGACCAACGACCCGTGGCTCATCAAGGACCAGCACGAGTGACAGGCGATCTGGTTCCTCAGCCGCTTGCGGCTTCGCGAGTGGCGCACAAGTGGCGGTCACTCGGTTGCATTCGTCCGCAACCGGTTCGCGGTGCCCCGGATTTCCTCAAGCCGTTCGGCGAGCGGCGGGTGGGTGCTCATGAGTTGTTGAATCACCCCGCTGGGCAGCTCGCCGCTTCGGAGTCGTTCCAGAAAATCCGCGCCGGCTTGAACGGAGTAACCCGCGCGGTGGCAGAACGTGGTCGCGTCGCGGTCGGCTTCAAATTCGTTTTCGCGGCTACACACGCGACCGAGGAGCGCCTTGACCCCCATCGCGAGAAGCGGGTTGAAGGTCAGCATCCCGGCCATCGCGGTGGCGCGCGATTGTTCGCGTGCGTGACCGCGATGGAGGTGCGAGAGTTCGTGCGCGATCACGAACGCCATCTGGTGCGTCTGCCCCCGGCAGAAGTCTACCAGGCTCTCCGCGATGACGATTGTCTTGTGCGACAGTGCCAGCGCGTTGAACGGCATCCCGGACAGCACCCGGCAGTCGAGCGAACGCTTGACGCCGTTGTAATGGCGCAACCGGTCGAGGAGCGGTTGCACCGCGCCCGACCAATCGGGCAATTCGGGGAACTCCTTGAGCATCCCCGCGAGCGCTTTCGCCTCGTTTGCCGAATCGTCGCCGACCAGATTCCAGAGCAGGTTGAGCATTCTCGTCCCCAGTATCGCGAAGCGTATTGCTTACTTCGTTTGGCGGATTTGTAGGTCCGCGCACGCGGCGGTGTAGCTCGCGTCGAGATCGAGCGGCACCGCGAACTCGTCCAGCCACAGAGGGAGTGTCGGCAAGGGGCTTCCCAGCGCCAGCGCGTGCGGCCACGCGTAGAGTTGCCCGTCGCTCCCGCGCCCGACGGCGCGGTACGACGCCGCGTTTAACCCGTCGGGAAGTTCGGCCGACGCTTCCAGATTGACCGCCGCGAACACCTCGGCCTGGATGTTTGCGCGCCGCGCCGTTACCACGTCCACAACGATCACGCTACACCCGCGCAGCAGATGTTCGGCACACTTCGCGGCGAATGCCTTGCGGGCCGTCTCCCCGTCTTTGTTTCGCGGGCTAAGGAGTTCGATTGCCGCGACCAACCGGGCTTCGCCGTCGTCGGTCAGCACCTCGACGTGCGAGTCGTCGGCATCCGGCCATTCGACCGCGACCGCGACCGCGGGTTCGGGTGGCGCCCACAGTTGCGTTGCGCCCGGTGCGGTTGATGCGACGGGTTTGTGGAGCGCCGCCGCATCAACTTCAATCGGCCCGTCGCGGTCGCGAAACGGCGCGGCATAGTAGCCGGGTGGAAGCGTACCGCCGGTGTTAAGCAACCGGGCGATGGCGACGGCCCAAGTGCCGTGGAACGTGCGCCACGTGTGCATGCGGTCCAGCGGCGGGCGGAAGTGGTCGAGCAGCGGCATAACTGGCTTCCGGTTGGAGGCGGTGCCATTGTACCACGTCGTGCCGCAATCGCTTTACGGCTTGCCCGTGCGCTTCCAGAACGCGGTGGTCGCTTCTTCAAGACACGCGACCGGCTGTTCGCCCGCCTTCTGTGCTTGGAGCGTGGCTTCGCGCGCCTTGAGGCGCTTCTTGAAGCGCTTCCGCCGCCGGTACTGTGTCGCGGGAATGAAGGTCTCGCCGGATCGGATGCGAACTTGCCACATCACGCCGCGCTGGTAAAGGAGCCTTTTAAACCGCCGAAGTGCCGCCCCGATGGGTTCATTGTCGTGAACCCGCATCCGAAGAGCCATCATCGTGCGTCTTATACGGCTGACGCGGTGCCGGTTGAAATGAGCCGTGCGGCTCGGAAGGAACTGACGCCGGAATGATAACCGGTTCGCGGTTCGTGTCAACAGGTTCCACCGCTCGGCTCCGTCCGGCTTGCGCGCCGGTACAGGAACAGTTTGACGAATCCGAACGCGACCAGGCCCGGTCCCTCGAACCCGGCCCACCACCACGGCAGCCCCGCGTCCAGGTCGGTGGCGAGTATCCCACACCCGAGGGCGACGTGCAACCACGCGAGGAGCGGCACCAGCGACCGGTACCGCGCCCACCGAACCGTGACCGCGAACACGATGGCGCCGTGCATCGCGTACACCAGCGACAGCGACCGCGCCATGTACCGCGTCAGCGGCGAGTCGTGGAGCGGGCCAAGCCCCAGCCAGTCGCGGTGGACCGCGTCCATCCACGCGAACGGCAGCATCGCGCACGGCACCGCGCACAACACCACGATGGCGTCGAGCCGCATCAGCAGCCACAAGAATCGGTCGGCGGTCAAAGGTCGGCTCCGGTCAGAACGCCTCGCGCTCGGTCATACCGCCATTGTGCCGAACCCGTTTGTGGCGGGCAACCTCATACGCGCGCTTGCCCCGCACTTTCGCGCCGCGTAAAGTCTGCGGTGCGTCCCGATTCGCACAAACCCTCTTCCTTTCCCAAGCGAGGCACTCAGATGGGATTCGCGCAGACCGTTGACGAAGCAGGCAAACCCAAGCACCGGCCCGGCAAGGGCAGTCACCACCAGATCGGCCTCGTTCGCGGGCAGTTCGGCGGCGTGAAGGAAGCCGAGTGGCTCAAGTTCATCGCCGCCGCCGGGTTCGACGGCTGGGAAGAAGCCTCGTGGGAACTCGACCTCCGCCGCTGCGACACCGACGCCGGCGCGGCCGAGTACGCGAAGGAGCGCGTCGCGCTCGCGAAGTCGCACGGGCTGGAAATCTTCACCGTCGCGACGCACCTTCAGGGGCAAGTCCTCGGCGACGAGCCGACCGCGAAGACGCTCAACTTCTGTTCGGGCAAGGGCGACGCGCGCCCCGCGTATAAGGCGTGGCGCGCCGCGGGCAATTCGCCGCCGCGCACCGACCCGTTCTTCGTGCCGGACGAAGTCGGCAAGCTGATGCACAAGGAGGCGACTGCCGACCTGATGGCCGCCGCGCGCTACGCGGGTCACCTGTCGAAGTTGCAGGGCCGCAAGGTCGCGCTGCCCGGCTTCGTGGGTTCCCCGGCGCACTGCTGGAGCCACTGGTTCCTCTTCCCGTGGCTGCCCGGCGAGATCGAAGGACACCCGATCCCGGACGTGTACCAGGTGTCGCTGGAACTGCTCGTCGAGCGGTTCGAGCCGGTGTGGAAGCTCTGCAAGGAGTACGGCATCACTTACGACCTGGAGTGCCACCCCAGCGAGCGCGCGATGGGCGACCTCGAAAGCGCGAACGACTACATCAAGTTCCTCGACAAGGCCGGCTTCGACGCCACGGTGGTCGGGTTCAACCTCGACGGCTCGCACATGGAGTGGCAGAACGTGTCGGTGATCCAGTTCATCCGCGAGTTCCCGGAGTACATCCACTGCGCGCACGTGAAGGGCGTGCAGGTCGAGCGCGAACACTGCCGCGGGGGCCGCCTGGGCGGGCACAAACCGATGGGCCACTGGACGAACGGCTGGAAGTTCGTGACCGCCGGCACCGCGCGCGACGCGAACAGCCTCGAAGAGATCTTCATCGAGTTGAACCGCATCAAGTACGAGGGTGCGGTGTCGATCGAGTGGGAGGACAACGACGCGGACCAGTTCGCCGGGGCGAAGGCGGCGCTGGCGAACTGCCGCAAGGCCGACCTGCCGCCCAGCGGCATCAAGCACGACGACGCGCTGAAGGGGTGAGAACATATCAAGTGTCTGTTACACTGATGGGGGGGGCGTATGGCCGGCGCGTTACCGCCTGTCCTCAAGGGCGTGTACGTCTGCGATGATGTCGTCGGGAACCCGGTCGGCGGGAAACCGATGATCGTGAACCTGTGGAACACGCTGCGCGTGCCGGCGGGAGCATCGTTGCCGTACACGCTTCCGAAACTGTGCGTGTTCGCGATGCTCCGCGGCGGTCGCGGGCGCGTCACGTTCCGAATCGAGGTGGTGCGGTTCGACACCGGGCACCGTGTCGGACAGGCGCGGTTCTTCGACCACAACTTCGTAACCCCGAACGCGACCGTCTACGGGCGGTTCATGCTGGAAGGTGTCACCTTCCCGGCAACCGGCTTGTACACGGTCGATTTCTATTGCGGCGGTCAGTTACTCGACGACCATCCGATCCCGGTTTTGGCGAGCGGGGGATAATTCATGCAGCCCGAATTCGACGCGCAGTTGATTACGTTCACGGCCAAGTTTGAACCCGATCCGCCGGGCACGCCCGCGACCCCACGTCCGCCGGGCCGCCCGCGCCCGACCGAGGCCGAACTCGCCGGCGCCGGCGAACCGGTGCTGCACTCGTTCGATTGCGAGTCCGAACCGCTCCCCGCCGACGCGGGCGACGCCGAGTTCGCCCGCGAACTGGCGGAGCGGGTTCTGGAACGCGTCCGCACCCGGCCCGCGGGCCTCTCGGCCGAACAACTCGCCGCCCTCATTCAACAGTTCCTGGCCCGCCGTTCGGCGTAACACCACAAGGTGGAGGTGACACATGGACAAAGTGATTCTGGACGCGGCCACGCGCGAGAAACTGAACGGGCTGACGGGCCGCGTAGCTCTGTGCGACGAGGCCGGTGAGGTGATCGCCTACGCGATCTCGCCGAACGCGATCGACAAATATCAGGGCATTCCAATCGAGCCGCCGTTCACCGAGGAGGAACTGAAAGAGGCGTTCGCTCAGACGGGTCCGGGGCGCCTCCTCGAAGACATCGTCCGCGACTTGCGTGAGGGGCGATGAACTACACCGTGCGCCTGTTCCCACAAGCCGAGGCCACGTTGCGTTGGGCTTGGGCGCGAGCGCTCGACAAGGAGGAGATCGCGGAACTGGCCGACGCCATCAACCGCTTACTTCGGGATCGCCCGTTCGATCTGGGCGAGTCGCGCGAGCGGGCGGACATCCGGTTGTGGTTCCACCGCCCGCTGTGCGTCGCGTTTCGCATCGACGACGCGGCGAAGGTCGTTTACGTCGCGGCGGTCAAGTGGGTCGGCATCTGACCGCCGCGCGTCACTTCTTCGGCGTGTCGGTGGTGATCTCGCACTTCGCCAGCGC
>CANLGS010000238.1 GCA_947490035.1 Gemmataceae bacterium | reverse complement strand
GGCCCGGTTCGGGAGCGCCGAGGAACTGGCCGGGGCGGTGATCTGGCTCGCCTCGCAGCGCGCCTCCGGTTTCGTGACCGGTCAGAACATCGTTGTGGACGGCGGCTTCTCGTCGGTCACGATTTAATCAGCCGCTCGCGGCTTCGCAAGTGGTCAATCGAACCACTCGTCGGCGGCGTTGAACGCCGGCAGCGCGACGACGACCGTCTTCAGCCCGGCCTCGCTGACAACGCGGTGCCGCGTGCCGGGTTCGATCCACACCGTGGTGCCCGGCTCCACGTCGTGCCACACGCCGTTCAATTCGATCTTGCCCAGTCCCTCCAGAATGTAGTACACCTCCGTGGTTTCCCGGTGGTAGTGCCGGGCGGAGTCTGTGATCGCGGTGACGTGCAGCGAGACCGGCGCGCCGTCGGCCGAGGTCAGGGGCCGCGTGCTCACCCCGCACGGGCACGGGACGCTCGGCGCGTCCGACAACTTCCGCACCAGATAACCGCGTGTCAGGGTCTGCATTCGTGTTCTCCGGTTCCTGAACACAGCATACGCCGGCTCGCCGCCGGCTTCGAGAGGATCTCGCGTGCCGCGTCCCCTGCTCTGCTTGCTCGCCTCGGTCGCGCTGTTCGCGGTCGGGTGCGGCGCCGAACCGCCGGCCGCCGCGAACCCACCCGCGCCCGCAACGAACACGCCCGCGGACTATCAGGCCGGCGCGTGCGGCGGGATTACCGGCGCCGTCACGTGGGACCGCGATACCCCGATACCCACGGTGGCGCCGGTGATGGACATCCGCCCGCGCGCGGACGGGGCCGGATACGACACGCGCGCCCTCACGCACCCGTACGCGCCACGAATCAACCGGTTCACCTACGCCGTCGGCGGGGTCGTCGTGTCACTGCGCGGAGTGAACCCGGCACGCGCGAAGCCCTGGGACTTGCCGCCGGTCAGTGTCGAAATCCGCGACTCGCAACTCGTGGTGAAGCAGGGTGAGCGACCGCCGGAGCGTGTCGGCTTCGTGCGCCGCGGGGAGCCGGTGAAGTTCCAGTCGTGCGAGCCGGCATTCCACGTCCTCCGCGGGCGCGGGGCCGCGTTCTTCGCGCTCCCCTTCCCCGACCCGGACAAGCCGCTCGAACGCGCCTTCGACGCCTACGGCCGGATCGAACTCACGAGCGCGGCCGGGTACCCGTGGCACGCCGCGGACTTGTTCGTGTGCGACCACCCGTACTACACCGTCGCGGACGCCGACGGCCGGTTCCAGTTCGCGCAGGTGCCCGAAGGCAAGTACGACCTCGTCGCGTGGCACCCGAACTGGGTCATCACCGCGAGCGAGCGCAGCCCCGAAACCGGTCTGGTGACCCGGCACGTGTACGCGGCGCCGCTGGAAAGCTCGCGCCCGGTGGTGGTCGTCGCCGGTGACGTGCGGCTCGCGACGCTCACACTCCCGAAATGAATTCCGCGAACGGTTGTTGATCCCGACCGCGTGGTGCGTCCATAGTGGTAGAGAGTCACCACTCATTTCGGGGTCACCATGAACGCCGCTGTCGCCGTCCTCCTCGCGGTCATGAATCTGCCCGCGCCCGCCGCGGACGCGAACGACCCCGTCCGCGTGGGGCTGAAGTGGCTCGCCGCGCAGCAGAAGGTGGACGGCTCTTGGGACACGCTTAACAACTACCCGACCGCGATCAACGCGACCGCGGGGCTGGCGCTGCTCATGCAAGGCAGCACGGCGAAGGACGGTACATACGCGCCGCACATCCGGAAGGCGGTCGCGTGGTTCGAGGCGAACGCGAGCGACGACGGAATGCTCGGCGGTCGAACCGAGAGCGAGAGGTACCAACCCCACTACAGCCACGCTCAAGCGCTACTGTTCGTCGCGTGCGCCTACGACGTGGACGACGACGGCGACCGCCGCGCGCGGCTCGCGAAACTGCTTGAGAAGGCAACCGCGCTTCTGATCGGCCGCCAATCGCCCGGCGGAGGGTGGGGACTCGGCGACCGGCGCGACCCAGGCGGCTTCGACCGGACCGACACCACCGCCATCGTGCTTCAAGCTCTCCTCGCCGTCCGCAAAGCCGGGGTCGCGGTACCGACGAAAGTCATCGCACAGGGGTTCCAATTCCTCACGCGGGCGACCAACACCGCGAACGGCAAGCTCGTTTACGCAACGTCCGGGGGCGTGGCTCCGCGGGGCGAGGAAGGTCTGTGGACGCTCAGCGCCGACGCCGCGGCGACAGCGTTCATGCACGACGGCGCGCGGCCGCTCGTGCAGTCGAAGTGGGTGACGTGTGCGAGCACTCACACGCCGGCCCAACTCCAGATGTTGAACCAGTTCCGCCGCCACGGCAGTTCGGTGTTGTCCGCTCAGTACGAGGTCGCTCGGTGCGCGTACTCGCTGGGTGACAACGGGCACCGCAAACTCGACCCGGACGCGCGACCGGAAAACCTACTCCGCTGGTCGAGCTACAGGGACAAACTCTTTCCGCTACTGAAAGCGGCACAACTCGACGACGGAAGTTGGCCGGACAACAACCTCGGCTCGGCGTACATCACCGCCCTGACGCTCATCATCCTCCAACTCAAAAACGGCTACCTGCCCGCGTTCGCGCGCTGACACGCGACTTCGCCTTCACGATTCCTTCAATTCCCTTGCATTCTCCCCGCGCTCCGTGAAGAATGACCACGGGTGTCCAGGGATCCATGTCATGTTCATCTTCCCCGCGATCGACCTCCTCAACGGCCGCGCCGTGCGGCTCCGCCAGGGCGATTACTCGCGGGAAACCGTCTTCTCCGACGACCCGGCCGCGGTTGCGCGCAACTGGGTGGCACTCGGCGCAGACCGGATTCACGTCGTCGATCTCGACGGCGCGAAGGCCGGTAAGCCCGTAAACGGGGCGGTCATTCGCGCCATCGTGGAAGCCGCCGGCGTGCCGGTTCAGTTGGGCGGCGGCCTCCGCACCGACACCGACCTCGAAACCGTCTTCGGCTGGGGCGTGCGCTGGGCCGTTCTCGGCACACGCGCACTTCAATCGCCGGAGTGGACTCGCACGGTCGCGACTCGCTACCCCGACCACATCGATCTGGGCGTGGATGCGAAGGACGGGTTCGTCGCCACCGAGGGGTGGCTCGAAGTGTCTCGCGTGAAGGCGGTCGATCTCGCGAAGCAGGTCTGCGATTCGCCGCTCGCCGCGGTCGTCTACACCGACATCGCGAAGGACGGGATGATGACCGGGCCGAACTTCGAGGCGCTCGCCGAGATGCGCGACGCGATGCCGCTTCCCGTCATCGCCAGCGGCGGCGTCTGCACCCTGGACCACGTTCGCCGATTGATCGCGGAAGGAATCCCCGGCTGCATCATCGGCCGCGCACTTTATGAAGGATCACTCGATCTCGCAGCCGCTCTTTCTCTTAGTCGAAAGTCTTAAAGTCGAAAGTCGTAAAGTCAAAAACAGTTTGCACGTCATCGTCTACGACTTTCGACTTTACGACTTTCGACGCCATCTCTCCGAGGAAAGTCATGGCCGTCAAGCACCTGGTGGAAAACGTAAGAGACATTGCACTCGTCGGGCATCGCGCCGCGGGCAAATCCAGCCTGGCCGATGCCCTCCTGTTCGACGCCCACGCCGTCGATCGCCTCGGCAGCGTGGACGACGGCACCTCGGTCGCCGACTCCGACGACGAGGAGCACAAGCACCACTTTTCCATCGACACGCATGTACTCCACGCCGACCACGACGGCAAGCACCTCAACATCCTCGACGCGCCCGGCTCGCCCGACTTCATCGGCGCGGCGCTCGAAGCGCTCGCCGCCGTCGAGACCGCCGTCATCGTCGTGTCGGCCGTCAACGGCGTGGAGATGAACACCCGGCGGATGTTCAAGGAGGCGACCGACCTCGGGCTGTCGCGCGCCATCGTCATCAACAAACTCGACGCCGACAACATCGACCTGCCGGCGTTGGTGGACAGCATCCAGGCGGCGTTCGGCAAGAACTGCTTGCTGTTCAACGTGCCCGACCGCCTCGGCAACGGTATGCGCGAGGTCCACTGCTTGCTCGACCCGCGTCAAATCTTCCCGCCTTCAAGCCCGGTCGATGCGAACGCGGCGCGCAGCGCGCTCATCGAAGCGGTGGTCGAAGCCGACGAGGCGCTGCTCGAAAAGTACCTGAGCGAGGGCAAGGTCACGCTCGCGGAGTTGGAAGCCGACATCACTCGCGCGATGGACGCGGGCACGCTCATCCCGATCTTCTGCGTCTCGGCGAAGAAGGACAAGGGCGTGAAGGAACTGCTCGACGCGCTCGCCCGCTACGGGCTGTCGCCGGCGTTCGCCCGCAAGCGCCTCGAAGGGCTGCACGTCGGCGTGAACGGCTCGTCGCACCAGCTCGAACCGACCGAGCAGGAGGAGTTCGTCGCGCAGGTGTTCAAGGTGGTCAACGACAAGTTCGTCGGGCACCTGAGCTTCATCCGCGTGCTCGCGGGCAAGTTGCAGCACAACCACAACGTCGTCAACCTGCGCAACGGGGCGACGCTCCGCGTCGGGCACCTGCTCGAAGCGCAGGGGAAGACGACCACGCAGGTTCACGAGGTCGGGCCGGGCGACATCGTCGCCATCGCGAAGGTCGAGGGGCTGGAGATCGGCGACACGATCGCGTACACGAACCACGCGCCGAAGCTGCCGCTGCCGCACTTCCCGGTGCCGATGTTCGGCTTGGCCATCGAGCCGAAGACGCGCGGCGACGAGCAGAAGATTTCCATCGGGCTGCACAAACTCGCGGCCGAAGACTCGACGCTGAAGGTCACGCACGACGCGCAGACGCACGAACTCGTCCTTAGCGGCGTGAGCCAACTGCACCTCGACATCATTCGCGAGCGCCTGAAGGCCCGGTTCGGCGTGGAAGTGACCACGAAGGAACCGAAGATTCCGTACCGCGAGACGATCAACGGCGACGCCGCCGGCGAACACAAGCACAAGAAGCAAACGGGCGGCCGCGGGCAGTTCGCCGAGGTCCACCTGCGCATCTACCACCTGCCGCGCGAGATCAAATCGCAGGAACAGTGCGAAGCGGAGTTCGCGAACAAGAGCAAGTTCGAGAAGCTCCGCAGTTGCCACTACGACCCGGCGTTCAACTTCGCGTTCATCGACCACATCGTCGGCGGCACGATCCCGAACAACTTCCTTCCCGCCATCGAGAAGGGCTGCAAGGAGATGCTGGAGCGCGGCGTGCTGGCCGGGTACCGCATCCAGGACTGTGCGGTCGAAGTTCACTTCGGGAAGTACCACGACGTGGACTCGTCGGAGGCCGCGTTCAAGACGGCGGGGCGGCATGCGTTCCGCAAGGCGTTCCTGGCGGCGCGGCCGTCGCTGCTCGAACCGATCGTGAAGCTCGAAATCACGGTGCCGAGCAAGTACACGGGTGCGATCCTCGGCGACCTGCCGACGAAGCGCGCGCACGTCGAAAACCAGGACAGTCTGGCCGGCGACATGACGCTGATTACGGCCCGCGCGCCACTCGCCGAGGTCGCCCGGTACGCGGCGCAGCTCGGCGGCATGACGCAGGGGCAAGGCTCCTACGCAATGGAACTGAGCCACTACGAGATGGTGCCCCCGGCCGTGCAACAGCAGATCGTGAGCAAGGCACAAATGAAGGACGACGAAGATGATTAAGGCAGGAAGAGAGAAGAGCCGCAGATGAACGCAGAAGAACGCAGATTAAAGCCAGGAAGCAGAGTTCTTCAAAACACTCTTTCTTTTCCTGTCTTGATCTGCGTTCATCTGCGGCTCTTCTCTTCTTCGCACGCGCTCGCCTTCGGAGAGCGTCGTCGATATCCCTAGAAGCACACCTTCACCTCGCGCGCCACTGGGAACACCCGCATGAAAGCGGTCACCGACTTCTTCATCCACGAGTGGTACTTCTCGATCCCGCTCGTGATCATGTCGCTGATCGCGGCGGCACTCGTGATCTGGCGGTTGCTCCTGAACAACACCGCGAACACGGACATGGACGACTTCCTGCCGCTGTTCCAGCAGACGCTCCGCAAGGGCGGGATCAAGGCCGCCGTAAGCCTGTGTAAGGACGAGAAAGGCTTGATTCCAAACCGGCTGTTCATCGCGGGTCTGGAGGCCGCCGACCAGGGCGCTGCGGCCATGCGCCGGAGCATGGCGAACGAGAACGAACTCGAAATCGTCCCGCGACTCCACTTCCTGCTCGCGCCCATTCTGGCAATCGCCAAGATCGCGACGATGGTGGGTTTGTTCTTCACCGTCATCTCGATGATTAACACGTTCAACGCGATCGGCGAGGGCGCGGCGAGCGGCAAGGCGAAGGAGATCGGCGGGCACGCGTCGAAGATCGGGCTGGCGCTGTTCGCGACCGCGCTCGGGCTGTTCACCGCGATCCCGCTGGTGTTCAGCCACGTGCTGTTCAAGGAGTGGATCGGGAAGTTCGAGATCCGCGTGAAGGCGTCGTCGCAGAAGCTCATCACGCTCGTCACCAACTACAAGAAAGATCCCAAGTTGCTGGACGTGAAGGAAGAAGAGGACGACGAGGACGAAGACGACCGCAAGCGGAAGGGTAAGCGCAAGCCGCGCGCGGACTGACCTCTTCTCTTGTGGCACAGACATTCCTGTCTGTG
>CANLGS010000237.1 GCA_947490035.1 Gemmataceae bacterium | reverse complement strand
TCGAAACCTCCCACTACTTCATCTTCTTCGGCACGACCTTCTTGATCTGGTAGTCCTTACCGGCGCCGGCGAGCCACTTGACGAACGCCTCCTTCTGGATGGCGGCGAAATCGACCGGCGGCTGGCCCGGCTTCGGCTGCGGGAACACCGGCTGCTTCCACCCGTCCTTGTCGGTCAGGCCGAGTTGGTAGAAGGCTTGCAGGGCGTTCGGGGTGAAGGCGCCGGGGCCGGGCCGGACGTTCTTCTGGCTCCAGTCGCCTTCGGCCAGCGCCTTCAGGATGAGCTTGCTCTCGTCGGCGCCGATGGCGACCTGATCGACCTCACCGCCGGTCTGCGGGTACGCGCGGTACCTGGTGACCATCAACACCGCGGTCTCGGTCCGCACGTCGGCCTTCTCGCTCTTCAGCCCCTTCATCGGGTCCGCGAGAACGGCCGTGACCTTCTTCACCTCTTCGAGCGACTTCTTGCCCGCGTCGGTCTTGATGTCGATCGGGAAGTTCATGGCGGGGATCACGTAGAAGTCGGCGGTCGGGTGCTTGGTGAGGAAGAACACCATCTCCTGGCCTTCCTTCAGTTCGGGCGCCTGGGGCATGGGGCGGATCGGCGGGCGCCGGATCGGTTGGATCGGCTGGCCCGGTTGGATGGGGACCGGGGCACCGCCGGGCGCGAGCGCGCCCGGCTGCGGGATACCGATCTTGATGTGCGTGAGGTTGTTGGCGCCGACGAGTGCGCCGTCGATCTTCACGACCGCGACCTTGTAGGTCACTTTGTCCTTCGCGCCGGCGTACGGCGAAGTTCTTTCGACGGTGTCCTTTTCAATCGCGGTGACCTTGCCGGTCACGACGACGGGCGCCGTGAGCGCCATCTGGGCCGGCTGCGGGGCGGGCATGATCGCGACGAGCGCGAAGCCCGAACTGGTGGAAACCGCGAGGCCGAGGACGGCGACGACCGCCGTCAGCAGGTACTTCCGCATTCAGGTAACTCCGAAAAGGGTGGAAAGGCGAATCGGGTGCGCCCCGATTCAGTCAAGACGACGCACTGTAACAAAAGGTTGTGCCGGGCGCGACTTTTCTCAACGGTTTTGAGGGGCGCCGGCCCCAAACGGTGCGGGGAATGGCACTCCAGACCATTGCTCCCGGCGCGCGGAGTTTACGCTGTTACCAAGATCGTACCCCGCGAAGGGACGGTCTCCCGGCCGCCCGGTGGTGTCCCCGCACCGCCGGGCGGTGTTTTTGAGGGTGGTCCGCCGCTCCGCGGCGGTCTTCGTCTTTGTTTCGAAGAGAAGAACCGCCGCGGAGCGGCGGACCACACTCCTAATCCGCGCCAGGTCCGGTCATCTTTTCGGGCCGCACGATCCGGTCGAATGCCTCGGCGGTCAGCACGCCGCTTCCGTCCTTTAAGGGGGGCGCGAGTTTCACCGCCTCGTCGCGGAGCGTGGTGTCGTTGTGGTGCGCGGTCTTCGCGATCTTCGCCGCCGCGTCGTACCCGATGTGCCGGTTCAGCGCGGTTACCAGCATCAGCGAGTTGTTCAGGTAGCCCGCGATCTGCTTCTCGTTGGCCGCGATGCCGGTGCGCGTCTTGCCGCCCGCCTTCGGCTTGAGCTTCGACTGATCGACCTCGACCATACCGCTGTCCTTGCCGACGCCGTATTCGAGCGCCTCGTAGTCAGTCTCGGGCATGTCCGCGGCGCAGTGTTCGCGGAAGCTGCGGCACGCGTCGGTGAGCAGCCGCACCGAGTGCAAGAAGTTGTGGATGAGTACCGGCTTGAAGACGTTCAACTCGAAGTTGCCTTGCGAAGCCGCGATGCCGACCGCGACATCGTTCGCCATCACCTGCACGCACACCATCGTCATCGCCTCGGACTGCGTCGGGTTCACCTTGCCGGGCATGATCGACGAGCCGGGTTCGTTCTCCGGGATGGTGAGTTCGCCCAGCCCGCAGCGCGGCCCGCTCGCGAGCCAGCGGATGTCGTTGGCAATCTTCATGAGGCCGGCCGCGAGCGCCTTCAACGCGCCGCTTGCAAACGCAAGCGGTTCATGACCCGCGAGCGCCTGGAACTTGTTCGGAGCGGTCACGAACGGCATCCCCGTAAGTTCCGCGATCTGCTTCGCCACTTTCACCGCGAACTCCGGGTGCGCGTTCAGCCCGGTGCCGACGGCGGTGCCGCCGAGCGCGAGTTCGTACAGCATCGGCAGCGTCGCCTGGATCGCGGCAATGCCGTAGTCGAGCTGGCTGACGTAGCCGCTGAACTCCTGCCCGAGCGTGAGCGGCACCGCGTCCATCAGGTGCGTGCGGCCGATCTTCACGATACTCGCGAACTCCTTCGACTTGGCCGCGAACGTGTCTCGCAGTTGCTGAACGCTCGGCACCAACTGGTGAACGATCTCTTCGGCGGCGGCGACGTGCATCGCGGTCGGGAAGGTGTCGTTGGACGACTGCGACATGTTCACGTCGTCGTTCGGGTGGACCGGCTTCTTGCTGCCCATCGCGCCGCCGGCCATCTGAATGCCGCGGTTCGAGATGACCTCGTTCACGTTCATGTTGGTCTGCGTGCCGCTACCGGTCTGCCACACGCGAAGCGGGAAGTGGTCGTCGAGTGTGCCCGCGATGACCTCATCCGCAGCCTTGCACACCAGATCGCAGGTGTTCGCGGGCATCAGCCCGAGTGATTTGTTCGTGAGCGCCGCAGCCTTCTTGAGCGTACCGAACGCGCGGATGACGGCGCGCGGCATGGTGTCGATGCCGATGGCGAAGTGCGTGAGCGAGCGTGCCGTTTGCGCGCCGTAGTAGCGGTCGGCGGGCACGCGGATCGGCCCCATGCTGTCGGTTTCCGTGCGGTACTCGGGCATCGGTGAGCGCTCGTGTGGTGGAGAGAAACGGGGAGTGCGGGTATTGTAAGATGAGGTGAGCGAAGAGCCTACCGCGAGGAACCGGTGATGCCCGACTGGCTGGTTGACATCGGCAAGCAGTTCCCGATCGTGGTCGTAATCGGCTTCGTCGGGCGGTATTGTAGCCGGAAGGTCGATCGCGCCGCGGACAAGTTCCTCCAGCGCGAAGAGAAGATTCGTGCCGAGGCCGCGGCCGAGTTGGTGGAAGCTCGCCGCGTTGCGCTTGCGGCGAAGGATGAGATGATTCGGCGGCTCGACGCGGCGCAGCAGGGTGAACTGCGCAAGCTCCATGCCGAGGCGCGTCGGCTAACGAAGGCGGTCAACGAGTTGATCAAACGGCTCGGGGAGTAGTCATGGGACTGTACGTGTTCATCGCCGTCGAGTGGGTTGCGTGCCTCGTCGTCGTCGTGCTGATCGTGCGGGCGGTGCGCCGCGGCGATGCAGAGGCGGAAGCCCGCGTTCAGAAACTCGCCGCGGAGAAGAGAGTCGAGATCGACGCCGCCTGGGCCGAAGCGGCGCGCGCACAAGCCGCGCTGGCGGCGCTGCCCCCCGAGTTAGTGCTGGAACTCGATTATTCCGACGACGAGCCGTCGCCGGACGATCTGTTCGCCGCGTCCGAACATGCCAAACTGCTCGTCTCTTCGCTGAGCGAGCAAGAGCAAGCGCTTGGCGGCAGCGGTCTCACCCTCACCGCGGCGCGGGTCGAATTCGGCGCGGTGCGGCTCACGCTGTCGCCGGTCGAGCGCATCGGGTCGGCCGAGCGCGTGCGCCGCGTTGCCGACGAGTGGAACGCGCGCGGCGGCCCGCTCCCGCCCGGCGTCACCGCCGCCCGCGCCGACGTGTCCGCCGCGTGAGGCTCACCGCTCGCCCGGTGCCACCCACTTCGTGAGCGGTTCCGGCGGCGTCCAGGCTTCCAGTCGCGAAAGCAACTCCGGCACGCTCTCCGCGACCAGAAGCAACTCGCGGTGCTTGGGCCGCAGCAAGCCCTCAGTAACGACGTGATCGAGCCACGCGAGCAGCGGCGTGAAGAACCCGTTCACGTTCAGCACCGCGACCGGCTTGTTGTGAATGCCGAGCTGCGCCCACGTCAGGATTTCAAACAGCTCGTCGCAGGTGCCGTAGCCGCCGGGCAGCGCGACGAACGCGTCCGAGCGGTCGGCCATCCGCGACTTGCGCTCGTGCATCGTGTCCACCACGATCAGTTCCGTGCAGTCTTCTTGCGCGATCTCCTTCACCGCGAGCGAGTGCGGGATCACGCCGATCACCGTGCCGCCGGCCGCGAGTGTGGCGCTCGCGACTTCGCCCATCAGCCCGACGCGCCCGCCGCCGTACACCAGCGCCAGGTTGCGCGAAGCCAGCACGCGCCCCAACTCGCGCGCGACCTCCGCGTACACGGGGTTGGTGCCGCTCGCCGAACCGCAGAACACGCACACGGAGTTCATGAGTTTGTGGTGATCCGTTTGGAAGTATCAGCAGACGACCCCTCCGGGATCGGCGCTAAACCGGGCGCTTCTGGGGTATTGCCCAGGAAGCCGCTCCGAGCAATTGGGGCTTCGATCTCCGTACCCTTTCTCAGCCAGAGCAGCAGCGGCGTGGTCAGCACGGTCGTCGCCAGCGCCATGACGACCAGCACGCAGAACAGGCTGCGCGGGATGACGCCCATTTCGTAGCCGATGTTGATCGCGATCAGCGCCATCAGCCCGCGGGCGTTCATCATCGCGCCGATGATCCCCGCCTCTTTCCAGGTGAACCCGCTCGCTCGCGCGGCCAGCCCGCAGCCGATCAACTTCCCGATCACGGCCGCGACCACCACCGCGCCGCAGATCAGCCACATCGCGCCGCCGTGCAGCGCAGTGATGTCCGTGCGCAGCCCGGTGTAGGTGAAGAACACCGGCACGAAGAACGACGCGACGAGGTCGTGCAACTTCGCGTGCGCGGCCCGTTGGAGTTCCGTTTGATCGGACAGCACCGCGCCGAGCAGGAACGCGCCGAACACCGCGAAGATGCCGATCAGGTTCGTCGCCACGGACGCGAGCAGCACGCTGACGAGCAGCACGGCCAGCGCGGTCGCGCCCAGTCGCCCGCCTTTCGCCCGCAGCGAGTACGCGAAGTATCGCACCAGTACCGGGCGCACCACGAACCACATCAGCAGCGCGAACGCCGCCGTCAGCCCGACCATGCGCAGCGTCTGGAGCGGGTCGAAGTTCGACTTCACCACGGCGGTGACGCTCGCCAGCATGATCCAGCCGATCGCGTCGTCCACGGCCGCGGCGGTGATGGTGATCGCGCCGAGCCGCGTCCGCGTGATGTTCAGTTCCAGCATGATCCGGCCGAGCACCGGAATCGCGGTGATGGAGAGTGCGACGCCGAGGAACAGCGTGAGGCCGAGGTGCGACACTACACCGGCCTTCGGGTGCGCTTCGAGGTGCGGGTGGATCAGTTGCGCCAGCCCGGCGCCGAGCGCGAACGGCAACGCGATGCCCGCGAGCGAGATCAGCACGGCCGCGCGGCCGTGCGCGCGGACGTGATCGAACTCGAACTCCAGCCCGACCAGGAACATCAGGAAGATCAGGCCGAACTGCGCGACGACGGTGAACACCTTCGGCAGCATCGCGTCCGCGAGCGGCTGCGGCACGCCTTCGAGCGCCGGCCGGAACACGGTCGCGAACACTTCGGGGAACAACCAGCCCAACAGCGACGGGCCGAGCAAGAGGCCGGCGACGATCTCGCCGACCACGCCCGGCTGGCCGACCCGCCGCGCCACCGCCCCGAACAGGCGCGCCGCCGCGATGATGACCGCCAACTGAACCAGTACCGGCAGCAGGAGGTGTTCGACATCCAACTTGACGAGCGATTCGGCGGCGCTGTTCACTTCTTCCCCGGTTTGTTGGCCTTCCGCAGGTCGTCGAGGTTCGCCTGGCAGGACGGGCAGCCGATCGTCTTGAGGTGGAACTCGATGTATTCGAGCGACTCCGGGTCGCCGGCGCCCAGCAGGAAGCCGCCGAGTTGGTCGCGGGTGGGGCAACTCACGCGCTCGCGACGCCAGATGGCGCCGACCGTGTGTTCGCCGCGGTCCTCCTGCTCGATGACCTCCCGATACAGCGCGCGCAAATCGGCCGACTCCCGCAACGCCTTCTCGACCGCCGCCAGTTCCGCGTCGGGGAGCGCGTCGTTGAGGTAGTCGCGGAGCATCTGCCGGGTGATGGCGGACATGGCGGGTCTCGCGGAACGTGTTCGCTCATCAGTATACCGGCCGGGGCGTGCCGGGGCGTCCGGGCCGTTCGACGTGACCGCCCACGACCAGGGCGAACTCGTCGTGCTGGAGTGGGAGCCGTCCACGCGGCCCGGCGTCATCGCTCAAAATTCTCGCCGGATCGAGAAGTGGAACGTCTGGTCGAATGGTCGGGGGGCGACGACCGGGATTTCCACCCCGGCTGCGAAGAACAAGTCCTTGACGACCATGAACCGGCAGCCGGGTAGCAGCGAGACGCTCGTCCGGCCCGCGTTCCGCCCTTCCAAGTGCGTTCTACCGAAGCCTTCAACGAAGAACGTAAGATCGGCGGGGAATACGTCCTCCTCCGTCACCGTCTTCGTCACCGCCAGGGCATAAGTCATGTCGTACCTCGACTGACCCGGCTGGCGTGGTCCAATAAAGAAGTCGGTTTCCACATGACCCTGTATGCCGACCCGGTTGCCGAGATCACGGAACCCGGCCAGGGTCATCCCGATGCGGGTC
>CANLGS010000236.1 GCA_947490035.1 Gemmataceae bacterium | reverse complement strand
GCTCCACACGCGCGTGTACGACCGCACCTCGCGCGTCAGCACCTCGTCGCCGCGCTGCCCCGTCGCGGTGAGCTGAATCGGCCCGACCCAATCGGGCGCGTCCTTGTCGGTCCACAACACCACCACGCCGCGCGTGTCGTTGATGGTGGTGGGCGCGACGTGCAGACCTTTCGGCAGGCCGTCCGCGGTAATCGTGAGCGGCCCGGTGAAGCCGCCCGTGTTGTGAATGACGACATCGAGGTACGTCGCGCCGCCCTTGCGAATCGTGGTTCCGCCGGGGCCGGGGTTCTGGTGGTGGATGACCGCGGGGAAGAAGTCCGGCACCGCTTTGCGGATCGTCAGCACGTACTGATAGCGCGCCCCGCCACGCCGGTAGCGGTCTTGCACCAGCACGCGATACTTCTTCTTCGCGGTGAGGTTTATGCTGCCGCTACAGTCGCGGATGTGGCCGTCGAAGGCGTTCATGCGGATGCCGAAGTCGTCCAGCTCCGCGACGCGCCCGTCCTTCTCATCGAACACAACGAGGTACGGGTCGGCGCGGCCCGCGATGCGCTCGCAGTAAACCTCGAAGCAGTACGAACCGGTTTCCGGCGGTTCGATCTCGTACCAGTCCGCGTCGCGTTCCTTGTCGAACCTGCCCGCGAGCGCGACCGGCAGCGCGAGCGATTGCGGCTTCAGCGGGTCGTCGTTCGGCTCCTGTTCCAGCGTGATCGGCAGATCGGTGACGAGCAGCGGCACGCCGCGGTGCTGCGCGCCGTTCAGCGTGCAGGTCGCGGCGGTGGGCAGCACGCTGTGCCCGGTCGGGTGATCCGTGAAGCGGAAGATGCCGCGCTTCAGGATGTCATCGGGCGGTGTGACGCTCTCGGTGAGCGCGTCGAGTGACAACTCGTTGACACTCCACGCGGACGGCTTCGCGCCGCTGCCGAGATTGCGGCCGTAGACGGTGAGTTCGTTCTTCTTGCCGGCTTGCACCACTCGCGGAAACAGGTTCTCGACGTGCGGCGTGTCCGAGATGACGAGCCGGTACGGGAACCCGCCGCGGAACGACAGGTCGTTGATCGTAACGAAGTAGTCGCCGTCGCGCTGTGCGATGAACTCCACGAGCGGGTCTTTGCCGACGTAGTCGCCGTTCGACGCGAGCAGCTTGCCGTCGGCGTCGGTGAGCGTGAGGTTGGCATCGAGTTGCGAGTCGAGGCGCTGTGCGAAGCACTCCGCGACGACACGCTGACCCTTCTTCGCGGCGAACCGGAACACCGCTTCCTTGCCGCCCTTCGAGGAGCCGTTGACGACGCAATTCACCGGCACAAGTTGCGCGGTTGCGCGTTCTTCGTTGCCGTTCTTCTCCGCAATTTCGGTGAAACCGCGCGACACCGCGAACAGTCGCGGGTTGGTGACGCCGTACTTGGCGACGAGTCGCGCGTCGTAAGTCCCCGCTGGCACATCGGCCGCGACGGTCACCAGAAACTTGCGGTCCTTGACGTGCTTCGCGGTGATGCCCTTGTGATCGAAGAGGAGCGTTGTCGCGTCTTCGATGTCGTCGCCCGCGACATCCACTTCCACAACTGCCCCGGCCGCCGCACCGAGCGGCGTGACACGATCCAACCGCGGCGATGGCAAGTCCGCGCGGGCCGCGGAGCAGAGGAACAGGATTGCGAGAAATGACAGGCGGCGCATGGCGAGTCTCAAAAACGTTTAGCCGCGACCCGTAGTCCGCGGAGGGGAGCGCGCTAGCTACACAGGTTCAGGTGCCTGAGCGCGCACAGGTGGCGCGCTCCCCTCCGCGGACTGCGGGTCGCGGCTAAACGTATCTGGTTCACCCCAGAAGCTCTTTAATGGGGTCGCCTTCGCTCAGCACGGGCAGCGGGCGCTTGGCGTCGTCGTGGAAGACGTGGCCGTGGTCGATGCCGAGGCAGTGGTACATCGTGCTTAACACGCAGCCGGGCGTGTACGGCTTCGAGGTCGGGTACGACGCGGTGCTGTCGGTCGTGCCGATCATCTGGCCCATCTTCAGCCCGCCGCCGGCGTACAGCACGCTCATCGCGCCCGGCCAGTGGTCGCGGCCCGCGTCCTTGTTGATCTTCGGCGTGCGCCCGAACTCGCCCATCGACATCACCAACACGTCGTCCGAAAGCCCGCGGTCGTGGAGGTCTTGCACCAGCGCCGCGACCGCCGCGTCGTACTGCGGCAGCAGCTTCCGCTTGAGTTCGGTGAAGTTGTTCGAGTGCGTGTCCCATCCGCCGCCGGCCTGCACCGTCACGAACGTGACGCCCGATTCCACCAGCCGCCGCGCCAACAGACAACTCTGGCCGAGGTCGTTGCGGCCGTAGGCGTCGCGGAGTTTCATCGGTTCTTTGTTCACGTCGAACGCGTTCTGCGCCTTGGTGTTCGTCACCATCTCCATCGCGTCGCGGTAGAAGCTGTCGAAGCCCGCGATGTCGCCTTTTGCGTCGATGTCGCGGCGGATGGTGTCGATGTCGCTGACCAGATTCTTGCGCGCTTCGAGCCGCTCCGCGCTGACGCGACCGGGCATCTTGAGGTTCTTCACCTGGAACGCAGCTTCGTTGGGGCTGGCGTCCGGGCTGAACGGGTTGTACGACGCGCCCAGGTAAGCGGCGCTCGCGAAGCTCGCCTTACGCGGCAGGTTGACGTAAGCAGGCAAGCCCGGCTCGTTCGCGCCCTTCAGCTTCGCCACCACCGACCCAGTGGACGGGTAGATGTTGTCGTTCACCTCGATGGTGGCCTGATAGCCGGTCTGCATCCACTGCGAACCCATGCCGTGCCCGGCGTTCGTGTGGTAGGCGCTGCGCACGACGCTGAGCTTGTCGAACATCTTTGCTTGCAGCGGCAGATGCTCGCCGATCTGGATGCCGTTCACGTTCGTGGGGATCGGTTTGAACTCGCCGCGCACTTCGGCGGGCGAGTTCGGCTTGAGGTCGTACATGTCGATGTGGCTTGGCCCGCCCGCGGCCCACACGAGAATGACCGACTTGCGGTTCGCCGCGCTGCCACCGGCCGCGCGCGCCTTGAGCAAGCCGGGAAGGGTGAGGCCGCCGATGGCCAGCGCACCGACCTTCAGCAGTGAGCGGCGATTGAGGGTGATGTCGAGCATGTAACTCCTCAAGTGGTTCGTGAGTGTAGTCATCACGCTCCGCGTGATGTCGCCGCGCAGCGGCGCGTCTTTCTCTCCGCATCGCAAAAGACTGTTCGCTGCGCGAACACATCACGCGGAGCGTGATGACTACACTCAATGATTAAACATAAACTCGCGCGTATTCAGAATCGCCCACAGCACATCTTCGACCGCGCGTTGCTTGTCTTTCGCAGTGTCAATGTATTCGGTCAATCGCTTGCGCTCGGCCGCGCTTGGCGTGCGGCTCAGTGCCGTCAGGTATAGCTCGTCGATCATCTCCGTCGTACTCTTCTTGTCCTTGAAGAACTTCGCGACGCGACCGTTGCCGTCCGCGATCTTGCTCTCCATCTCCTCCGAGTTCGCGAGCAACAGCACCTGGCCGAGCGTCGCGCCGGTGGAGCGTTCGCACTCGCACACGGTCACGCGCTTGGGGCGGTCGAACGTGTCGAGGAAGTACGAGCCGAACCCTTCGTGCGGCAGATCGACGGCCCGCGCGTTGGCACTCACGCCGCTGAAGCCGCCGCGCACGCCACACGTTGCGTTCACCGCGTCGAGGAACACTTCGGCCGGCATTCGGCGGGCGTAGTACCGGGCGAAGTTCTGGCGGTCGTGCTTGTTGTCGTCGGTCGGTTCCGCGCTCAGTTGGTAGACGCGGCTGTTCAGAATCAGGCGGATGACGTGCTTCACGTCGTACTTCTGCTTCACGAAATCTTTCGCCAGGAAGTCGAGCAGTTCTGGGTTGCTCGCGGGGTTCGTTTCGCGCAGGTCATCGACCTCGCTCACCAGCCCGCGACCGAGGAAGTGACCCCAGTAGCGGTTCACGAGCGCCTTCGCGAAGAACGGGTTCTCCGGTTTCGTCATCCAATCGACGAGCGCGTGCCGTGGGTCTTCGTCCGCGCTGAACTTGCCGACGGGACCGTCGAGGTACTTCGGCTCCGGCGTCTTGCCGGTGGTGGGGTCTTTCTCGCCGGTCGTGGGCGTGGCGCTCGCGTAGTACGGTGGCGGCTGGCCGAAGTTCTTGCGGCCGAGTCGCGTGAAGAACCCCGGGAGGCAGTAGTAATCGGCCTGACCCCAGCGCTAGTAAGGGTGGTGGTGACACTTCGCACACTGAAGCCGCGTGCCGAGGAAGACCTGTGCGACATCGGCCGTCACCTGATGAAGTTGGTCGTCGCGGTTCTGCCACAGCCAGTTGATCGCGGGCGAGTCCTGCCACTCGCCGGCCGCCGCGACCACGCCGCGAACGAACTCGTCGTAGGGCCGGTTGCGGGCGATCTTGTCCTTCAGCCAGTGGTGGAACGCGACCGCGGCTTCGTCGGCGCCCGCGAGCTTCGAGTTGCGGAGGATCGCGCCCCACTTCATCGCGAAGTACGCGGCGTAATCCGGCGAGTCGAGGAGCTTGTCGATCAGCTTCGCACGCTTGTCCGCGGCCTTGTCTTCGGTGAACGCTTTCACTTCGGCCGCGGTGGGCAACCGGCCGCACACATCGACCGTGATGCGCCGAATGAACGTGGTGTCGTCGCAAGTGGGCGACGGCTTGAGGCCGAGTTTCTTCCACTTCGCGACCGCGAGTTCGTCGATGGTGTTGTTCGGCTTGAAGTCCGGAATCGACGCGAGCGGCGGGCCGTGCGGCCTAATCACTTTGAACACACTTACAAACCCCATGTGCCGCGCCATGATCGCGGCTTCGCCCGATTCCTTGCCGGCTTTCACGCCCGCGTCGGCATCAACGGCCGCGACCACATCAAGGTTGCTGAAGAACTCCGCCTGCCGCGTAACGTCGCGCGAAGTGCCGTCGGAATACTCCGCGACCACCGCCAACTGTTGCAGTTGACCCGGCTTCAGCACGGCGTCGATGGGCGACACGCGGAGCTTGGTCACCTTCGGCGTGTCGGGTGCGGACGCCGGCGCGCCGGCCGCGACCCACCGCCGCACCACCGAGTAATCGGCGCTGGTGGCGGGAAGGCGGTTGCCGCCGCCGTGCGGAACTTTGCCGGCGGCCTTCAGCAAAAAGAGGCTCGCGTCAGGGTTCGCGGGGAACAGCCTTCGCCCGCGGCCTTCCTTCGCGATGGCTTCGTAATCGAACAAGGTGTCGAACCCGAACAGCGACAGCTTGAAGCCGTTCTGCCCGCTCTGCTTGCCGTGACAGCCGCCCGCGTTGCACCCGTGCTTGCTCAACAGCGGCATCACCTCGGTGCGGAAGTCCACGCCGCGCGCGGTCGTGCCGAACCCCTTCACCGTGACCGGTACAAGGAGTTTGTCTGCACCGCGAACAATCTGGATAGCCGCGGAGCCGTCGCCGGTGGCCGTGACGTAGCCCTTCGCATCGACGCGCGCGACTTTGGGGTCGGATGTGGTGTAGGCTACGTCGCGTGTGATATCGGTGCCGTTGTCGGAAACGAGAAGTTGCTGACCCGCGAACGCGTCCGGCAGTTCCACCGTCTTGACGGAACAGGTGATCGCCCCGAACGCATCCGGCGCGAGCGCCACGAGCGCGAGTGCGGCGAACACGAACCCGCGACGCGGGGAGAGCCGGGTTATGAGCATGAGGAGTAGCGGTGTGGCGGGAAGTATCGCGGCGGGCAGGTAATACAAGGATACGACGCATTTCGCGCCACCGCAAGCGCGGCCTTGCGGTCGAACGCGAATCCGTCATGCTGGTGACTGTCGCGGCGCGCGGTCGCGTCGCGTTCCCGAGAGGATCACCCGCGTGTCGTCACCACCCCCGCACCGCAGTCGAATCGAAGTCGAGAACATCGGGGATGTCACCGTCGTCGGCTTCGTCGATAAAAGGATTCTCGATGGTTCGGCCGACGGCCCGGTAACCGACGCCCTGATCCGCTTGGTGGACGAACTCGGCCGACGGAAGGTGCTGTTGGACTTCAGCAACCTCAAGTTCATGGGAAGTGCCACGATGGGCAGGCTGATCACCCTGCACCGCAAACTCCTGGCGGTCCAGGGTAAGTTGGTCCTCTGCAACGTCGCCCCGGACATGTTGGACGTGTTCAGAATCACCAAACTCGACAAGATTTTCACGATTGTTACCAACCCCAACCTCGGCATCGATGACGTGATCGGCGAAGCGTTCGGCAACCCGTTCCGCGCGGCGTTCTCCCCCGAGTTGCGCACGTCAACCGCGGTCGCGATCGCTCGCGGAGTGGACGATTCGCGTGACTTGGACGTGCTACCGATCCTCGCGGACGCACTTCAAGATGCCGGCTGCGACAACGAAGAGATACTCGCCATCTGCCGCAGGTCGCACGCACGCGGGTGCTGGGTCGTCGATCTGGTGTTGGGCAAGGAGTAAGCCTGTTCCGACCCGGTGTGCCGTGTTACGATGCACTCGGTAACCGATGGGAGGCGACGTGATGCTTGAAGGGACCGTTGTGAACGGGGTGGTTGTGCCGGACGGCGGCGCGGCGCTGCCGGAAGGATCGCGAGTGCGCATCGAACTGGAAGAGCGGTTCGAGTACCCGCACCCGATGGCGCCATACGACCGCGAG
>CANLGS010000235.1 GCA_947490035.1 Gemmataceae bacterium | reverse complement strand
GGAATTACAACGTGCTGGTGCGCGAGTTGAAGGACGAGATCATCTTCCTACACAAGATTGCGCCGGGCAACGCGGAGCGGAGTTACGGCATCCACGTCGCGCGGCTCGCGGGCGTTCCCGACGCCGTCGTGAGCCGCGCGACTGCGGTGCTGGCGACGCTGGAGAAGCAGCACGAACTGCCGGGCGTGTCGGCTTCGATCGTGCGCGAGGCGGCGCCCGCCGAGGCACCACCGCTACCGAAGGAAAAGGTAACGCTGCCGCCGGAGGCGCCGCGTCGCAAGCCGAAGCCGAAGCCGCAGGAGAGCGGACCCAACCTGTTCGGCGACACCGAAGACGTGCCGTTCTGAACCGCCCCTTATTTCGGCGGTGCGGCCGGCAGCACTTCGACGAACACGGTCCTGTCCTTGAACAGCGCGCGGTGCTTCTCGGGGATCGGACCGGAGATGAGCACCACGGGTGCCGTCTCCTTCAGCGGGTCCGCGAGCTTCTCCGCGTCGATGGCTTTCCCGCTCGCGTCCGTCGCCTTGAATTGCTTCGGTTCGAACGCCCGCGCCACCGTGACCGATTCGTACACCGTCACCTCCCGCTTTTCCACCACGTTCATCCCGTTCACGTCGACAGTCGCCTCGACCACCTTCCGCACGGGCACCGTCTGCGTTTCAGTCCAGGCCAGTCGGCCCTTTTCGACTTTCGCGTCGATGATCTGAACGGCGGGAAGCCCCGGCTGGGCAACGGCGCGTGCGGGTGCAATCGCCGCAAGCGCGAGACACGACAGAACAAGGGCGCAACATGTGGACTCTCCTGGGAGAAAACTGAACACTCGACCCTACCGCGCTCACCCGCGCGTGTCAATCGTGCGGTCCCGCGAAGTTACCCGCGGGTTGCCGCACGGGGACTCCAGTCCCACAATCGCTGAACACGACTCACCCCGAACCCGGTGCCCACTCATGAACGTTCCACTTCCGAAATACATCGAGCGCGGGCCGATTCACGACATCGCGTGGGTGCCGCTGAAGTTCTTCGACGACCCGCGCGGGTGGCTCGTCGAGCTGTACCGCAACGACCTCGTGCCGCCGCAGTTCCACCCGGTCATGGCCTACGTGTCGATGACCAAGCCGGGCGTCGCGCGCGGGCCGCACGAACACCTCGACCAGGCCGATTACTTCTGCTTCACCGGGCCGTCCACGTTCCGCGTGTACCTGTGGGACGCGCGCAAGGACTCGCCGACGTTCGGTGCGAAGGAGGTGCGCGAGGTCGGCGAGAACGCGGCCTACGCGCTGATCGTGCCGGCGGGCGTCGTCCACGCGTACAAGAACGTCGGGGACAAGGACGGGTGGACGTTCAACGCCGCGAACCGCCTGTACGCGGGGTGGCTGAAGCAGGAGCCGGTGGACGAGATCCGCCACGAGAAGAACCCGGACAGCCCGTATCAACTCGACTGAAGACCGAAGATTAGCCGCACGATGAACGCGGAGAAAGACACGATAAGAGAAGACATAAGCCCGTGTTTAAACCACTTCTCTGTCTTGGCTTGATCGTGTCTTTCTTCTGCGTTTATCGTGCGGCTATTGTCTTGCTCGTTCACTCTCCGCGTGCCAGCACGCTTCCCGCGCGCCACCACAGCACCGCGCCCGCGAGCGCCAGCGCGCCCGCCGCGAGCAGGAACGCGCGGAGCAACGTGTCCGGCGGGACCGCGAACTCGCCGCCGACCAAACTCCACGCGCCGGCCGGCCACCCGACCACCAGCATCGTCACCGGGAGCAGCAACCGGAACGCGCGCACGTCGCCTGGGCAGCGCACCGTCAGCCACGCGCCCATCGCGATTACAAATGCAATCGCGCCCGCCGTCAGAACGGCAGCGGCCAGTCCCACGCTCACGCCGGCGTCCGCGATGAACGCCATCCCGACCGCGGCCACCGCGAGCGCGGCGAACACTAATCCGCGTTCGGCGTGTGCTTGCACCTTCGCGCGCAACACCGCGCGGCGGTCGAGCGTCGTACAGAGGAGAATGTCGAGCGTATTGCGAAACCGCTCGCCGGCGATGGCCCCACTCACGCCCACCGCGAGCGGCAGCAAATACCGGCCGGCCGCGAACACGCCCGCGCTCATCAGCAGCCAACCGCCGGACTCCAGCCCGTCGGGGCGCGCCGCGAGCCGCTCCGCTTCCGACGGATCAAAGCTCCGCGCCAGCCGCGAGAGCAACGTCCACGCCCCGGTCGCGAACAGCAGCAGTGCGACGCCCGCCGCCAGTAGGCCCGCGACCTTCGACACGCCCGGCATCGCCCAGTCCGGGCGCCAGCCCACGCACCGCTCTTTCCACAGCACGGGGTCGGACGTGCCGAGCGGCGGCAGAGAGCGCGGCGCGTCGTGTTCCGGCTGGAGGAGCGGCGGTTCGGCCGGTCGCGGCGGTTCGGGGTACGCGGTCACCGGCGGCGGCCCGGCGGTCGCGTCGCGCAGGCGCAGCGACCGCGCCGCGTTCACCAGGAACGCCAACCCGACGAGCGCCTGGAGCAACGGGTAGCCGAACGCCGCGACAGCGTAGTGAAGGTCGGAGAGAGGTTCGCGCGCGACCACCGCGAGTACCCCAAACGGGCTGGCGAACACCAGCGGTGGAACGAACGCGCCGCACACCACCACCGCGACGCGACCGTAAGCACGCAGGACCGCCGTGCGGAGGTCCGGCGCGTGACACGCGGCATTCACCCCGATTGCCGCGCACAACACGACGGTGCCGGTCGCGAGCGCGTATCCGGCTGCCAGCAAGCCGATGTCCACGCCGCCGAAGAGTTGTGTCAGCATCAGCACCGGCAGACCGGCGAAGAGCGCGGCGAGGACGAACGCGATCCGCCCCGCGGCCTTGCCGAAGACGATCTCGCGATCGGTGAGGAGCGTGGTCAGGAGGATCGGCAGCGTGTGCCGGTCCTTCTCCTCGGCCACCGCGGACGCCGCCAGCGCGGGTGTGATGGCGACGACCGCGGCGAGTTGCGCTTCGAGCAGCACCAACGCGAACGAACCCGCGAACGAAGCGTACTCAGACCAGAGGGTGGGCGACCGCCCGAGAAACACGTCGCGAACGGGCAGGTGCGGGAACCAGTAGACCGCGAACGCGACGAAGGCGAGCAGGAGCGTGTACAGGACGACGAGCCGGACGCGCATGGCCTGGCCGCGCCGGGCCAGCCGGCGCAGCTCCCACGCCGCGAGCGAACCGACCAGACCGAAGGGCCGCACTACTTGTCCTGCAAGCCGAGCGCGACGCCGGCCTTCCCGAACGGGATGACCGACAGCGGCCACGCGCTGACGGCCTTCACCTCGCCGCTGCGGTCGCCGGAAGCGCGGGTGTTCTGCCGGGCGACCCACAGCCACCCCCACGCGTGCCCGGCGCGGAACTCCTTCAGCTTGTCCGGCGGCGGTTCCGCCCACGCCTCCTCCGCCTTGTCCTTCGACATGGCCGCGACCCGCATGTGAACGATGCTGCCCTTCGCCCACGCCTTCAGCCCCTCGTCCGCGACGGCGTCGGCGAAGGTCTTCGCCTGATCGAGCTTCCCCTTCTCGGCCGCGATTTGCGCGAGCCGCAACACGGAGTAGGGCGATATCTCCTTCTGCCCCTTGATCGCGGGGAGCAGGCCGGAGGCGGCGTCGAGCGCCGCGGTCGGGTCGGCGGACCAGTCGGCGCACAGCACGAGCGCCCGCACCCGTCCGTCCAGGCCACCAGGGCGCAAGGCCAGTTTGATGGCCGCGTCCGACTGGTTGTCCATCAGCAGTTTGCCGACGAACGCGAGCCGGACCGCGTCCGACACGGGGTCGGCTTTCGGTTCCGCCACGACGCGCGGCGCCTGCGGCGTGTCGAGCGCGAGGAACAGCGTCTGCGCCGACGCCGGGGTCGGGACGCTCTTCGCGAGTTCGGCGCCGCGGGTCTTCAGGTCGGCGGCCGTCTTGACCGGCAGGTCAGAGGTCTTGTCCTTGTCCGCGCGGTACACCTCCAGCGCGACCAACGCTTTGGCCTCGTCCTGTTCGGTCTGGCCGAACAGCGCCAGCGGAATGAGTTCGACGGCCAGCAGCGCCTGCCCGCGTTTGGCGAGTTCGCGCGTCAGCCGCCGGGCGAGGTGGTTCTTGAACTCGAAGTCGGCGCCCTGCACCAGCGAGAGCGTCTGGCGCAACTCTTCGAGGACGGTGTAGACGCGCTCGTTCACGCGCGCCTTGATGTTGGTGTCGGGATACCAGCGGATGCGGAGTTGGTCGCGTGCTTCCTGTTCGGTGCCGCCCAGCGTCAGCATCGCGACCGCCAGTTCGCCGCCCACCGCGTTGCGGGCGTGCCCCGCCGGCGCCTTGCGGACGGCGTCGCGCGCCTTCGCGAACTGCTCCTGCGCCTCCTTCAGATTCTTCGGGTCGTTGTGCCGCACCGCGTGCTCGCCGCCGGCGATGTAGAGGATGGCGGACAGCAGCGGCGTTTCCGGCGGCGCGTCGCCGGGTGCGAGCGCGCCGGTCGATTTCGCGAACTCCTCCTGACTGTCCTGAATCAGCCGGTGTTCCTTGCCCTCGATGCGGCCGTAGTAACAAGAACGGATGCCGAACGTCGTGCCCGCCAGAACCAAGAGCGGCACCAGTACGAACATGATCTTCTGCTTGAGCGGGCGCGGCTCGTACTCCACGCCGTCCGCGCCCGCCTCGCGTAGCGACCCGCCGGTCACCATCGTGGCGTCGCCCGCGTCTTGCACGCCCTCCATCTTCTCGGCGTGCTGCTTCGCCATGCTCGGCAGTTTGGTGTTCTTAATCCGCCAGTCTTGTGAGTTGACGTCCTCCGGCACGGGGATCTTGACCCGTTGGCGGCACTCCGGGCAAACGGTGTTCTTGCCCGCGCGCTCCAGCGGTTCAATCCACTTGTGGTCGCAGTGCTTGCACTCGACCTGGATGACGCGCGACGCCTCGTCCTGCTCGACCTTTGTCTGCTCGTCGGCGAGCGCGGCCTGCGCCTCGGCTTCTTTCGCCGCCAACTCTTCGGCCGACAGCTTGGCCGGCGCGTCGTCGGGGATCGTCACCGGTTGCGGGATGACGATCTTCTCGCGGCACCTCTTACACGTCGCTGGCTTGCCGGCGTACTCGTCCTTGAGCCGGTAGGCGTGCGCGCAGTGCGGGCAGTTGAACTCGATCGCCATGTTCGATGGTCCCGCTGCGGAGTCGTGGAACGGGAGACTTGTTGACCTATTATCCGGTGAATTGCGGTGAGAGGCAATCGGACAGTCGCGAAGTGTTTCGGCTCACTGTGAAATGTTGGGGCAAGGGCCGGAAAAGACCGCACGGGGTAGGCGCCGCGAGCCGAGCGGCACGGTCGCCCAGCGCGGGTGACTTCGGGCGCCCGTGTCACCTCCACACGGGCTATCCCGTGCCGCTCGGCTCGCGGCACCTACCACAACGATTGGATTTGGGATCACCCGCCGGAAGACGGTCGGCCGGGCGGGATCAGCTTCGACACCGGGCGCACGGCCCGGCGGTGCGCGCCGGCGTACGGTTTGGGCGAGTCGGCGCGAACCACTTTGATCGCGTGGCCCTCGGCGTCAACGGGATCGAGTCGCAACTTCAACGAGTTGAGAATCGCGGTCATGAAGTCGCAGCAGTTCGGGAACCGGTTCTGCGGCGCCGCGTTCAACGCTTTCAGAAGGGGCGCGCGCTCCGGTTCGGTCACGCCGCTCAGGTCGGCGAGGGGGCGGAGCGAGGACCGCGACACGTCCTTCGACGGCGGCGGGAACGGGAAACGCCCGCTGCGGATCGCGTAGTACGTCACGGCGAGGCTGAACTGATCGGACCAGTGGGTGATCGAGCCGAGGAACACTTCCGGGGCCGCGTACTCGCGCGTCCCCTGCCGCGAGCACGGCGTACTCGGGCCGAACGTCGGCGACGCGAGGCCGTGGTCGGTGAGCTTCGCGGTGTCGCCGAACAGCAGGATGTTGTTCGGCTTCACGTCGCCGTGCTGGAACCCGACGCGGCGCCCGTCGCGGACGTGCTGCCGGGCGTTGAGGAAGTCGAGCGCCTCCGCGATCTGCCACAGGTACATGCACAGCGTGGCCGGCGCGAGTTCCTGCCCCAGGTCGTCGCGGTAGAGTTGCATCAGGTCGAGGAGCGTCGCCTCGGCCAGTTCCATGTTCACGACGAGGTAGCCGGGCACCGACCAGACGTCGTGCGTCTTGACGATGTAGGGGTGTTCCAGGCTCTGGAACGACTGCACGGAGCGCAGTTCGCGGGCGGTGGTGCTGGTGTTCGAGGTGGGCATGAACTTGAGCGCGACCGGCGGGCCGACGGGCGATTCCGCCTCCCACACTTCGGCGAACCCGCCGCGCCCGCGGACGCACCGCAGCCGGTAGCCGGGCGACGGTTCCGCGCCCACCGAGAACGCGAACGCGCCGGGCGTGGTCGAACGAATGTTGGGAGGGACCGACAACACCGCATCCCCTTCCGGCTGAAGCCCTACGCGAGCGATTGATCCGCGGCGCGAGGCGGCGCAAGCATTTCTGCCGAACTGTAGCACACGAAGGCGCCGCGATAGAGATGCCGAACCGGTTTCGCTAAGATCGGGGCGAAAATGCGCCAGCGGGACGAGCCGAACTGGGACGAGCCGGAAGCGTAAGCGACGGACAAAG
>CANLGS010000234.1 GCA_947490035.1 Gemmataceae bacterium | reverse complement strand
TGCATCACCTTGAGCACATCACGCTCACGCTGACTCATCGCGACACGATTCCGGTCTTGTACCTCGATCATCGGGTGTCCTCCTCGGCCTGAGTGAGGAGGACACTTCTATCGAGTTAACACCGGACATTTCTAATGGGGTTCAACAGACCTACCCCGAACCTTCGCGCCATTCTCGCTCGCTGTCCGCCCGCCCGAGCCGGTGGTAAACTGAGGGGAGGGATGCGATCCGCCCGCGAGGGGAATGCCATGACCGAGCCGCTTCCGTCCGCTGCGCCGCCCGACTTCGACCGTTTGAACTCCGCGCAGCGGACGGCGCGCCGGCGTGCCCACATGATGCGGCAAGCGCTGCGGCAGTTCGCGAACCTCCCCGAGGCGAAGCGCAAGGCCGGCGCGTTGAAGGTGGAAGACCCCGGCGTGCTCGACGCGAACTACTCGCGCGCCGTGCCCGAAGGCGGTCTGATCCTGAAGGCGTACACGCGCATCCTCGACTTCAAGGACAGCGGCTACTGCAAGGGGAGTTGCAAGGCGTTGGGCGGCGAGAAGGCCGCGCGCGACCACGTCTGGATTACGAAAGACGAGGTCAAGGCGATGGCGCCCGCGAAGGTCGAGGTGGGCTTCCGGTACGCGATGCCGGTGAAGGTCGCGACCCGGCTCGCGCAATACCACCTGATCGACAACACTCGCGGCGAGCCAGAGCCGTGGAAGCCGGACGACGTGCGCGCGAAACGGATGTCGCTCGTGGTGACCTCCGCGACCGCCGACGTGATCGAACTGCGTCTCGAAGGCGAGGTGCTGATTTCGACCGACGCGGACACGTCGAAGGCCGAACGCGGCTACGAGGCGAGGCTACTCGGTCTTCTGCGGTATCAGGTCGGGAAGGGCACGTTCGACCGGTTCGACCTGACAGCGGTGGGGACGCACTGGGGCGAGCACACGCACAACTCGCCGGCGCGTCCGGGGAAGGGTGTGCTGGGCCAGTCGTTCGAGTTGGCCGGGGACAAGCCGGGCGACCTCGTCGCGCCGCAGGGCATCCGCGACCGCGAAGGGTATCTGGGGCTGAAGTGAACCCGCCATCTTCTCTTGTGGCACAGGCTTCCAGCCTGTGTTGCCTTTGAAATCACAGGCTAGAAGCCTGTGCCACAAGAGAAGAGGTGGGACGGCGCAAAGCCGTATCCCCCCACCCTACACCCCGACCTTCGCCTTCGCGCGCTTGCCTTCGCCGATGGCGGCGCACGCCTTCCGCAAGCGGCGGATGCCTTCCGCGATCTGCTCCTCCGTTGCCACGCCGAAGCACAACCGGCACTCGTTGTTCGGTACGCGGCCGGTTTCGTCGGGCACGTGGCCGAACTCGCCCGGCACGTACATCACGCCGGTTTCCAGCGCGGCTGGCACCAGCGGGCCGCTCGGTCCGGTGTCGATGCCGTCGAGCGTGAGCCACACGTAGAACCCGCCCGTCGGCACCGTCCAGCGCGCTGCCGGGAAGTCGCCGAACTCCGCGTCCAGCGACGCCAGCATCACGTCGCGCTTCTTGCGATAGACGGTCCGCAACTCCTCCGCGTGCCGCGCGTACACACCCGACGCCATCAGCCGCGACGCGACGTGCTGCGCCAGGTTCGCCGAACCGAAGTCGTGGCTGCCCTTCAGGTGCAGCACCGGCTCCATCAGGTCCGGCGGCATCAGCGCGTATCCGGTCTTCAGGCCGGGCGCGCACGGCTTCGAGAACGTACTCGTGTACACCACGAACTCGTTCGTCGGGTCGAACCGCTTCACGCTCGGCAGGTCGGCGCCGGAGTAGCGCAGTTCGCGGTACGCGGCGTCTTCGAGGATGATGATGCGGTGATCCGTGCTGAACCGGCGGGCCAACTCTACTAGCCTCGGGCGGCGGTCGTTTGCAAGCGTCAGCCCGGTCGGGTTCTGGAAGTAATCGACGGTGTAGATCACCTTCACGCGCGATAACTCACCGGAACGGCGGAGCCGTTCGAGCAGCGCCTCCATCGCGTCCGCCTTCATGCCGTCGGCGTCCATCGGCACCGTCAGCACCTTCGCGCCGTGCGACTGGAGCAGGCTGTGGAACACGAAGTACGACGGGGCTTCCGTGATGACGATGTCGCCCGGATCGAACAGCACCTCGCCGAGCAGGTACAGCAGTTGTTGCGACCCGGTGGTGATGCACACGTCGGCCGCGGTGAGGTTCACGTCCGACGGGCGCACGCCGTCCGCGTCGCACACGAGGTTCAGCACCTGTTCGCGCAGCGCGGGCAACCCTTGTGTGGACCCGTACTGAAGCGCGGCGCGGCCCGCCGCCGGGTCGGAGACGATCGCCGCGACCGCGGCGCCGACCTCGTCCACCGGGAGCGAGCCTTCGTCCACCAACCCGGCGGCGAACGAGATCAGGCCCGGCGTGCTGAGCGCCTTCTGGACGTAGTAGCTGATGGGCGAATCGGCGGTGCGGCGGGACTTGCCCGACCGTGACAGCGGTGCCGGCGGCATTGCGGCTCTCCTTCAACAAAGCGAAAAGCCCCGGTGGTGATTCCGGGGCCGACGGGTGTTTTCCTACCGCGCGACCGCGACCGCGACAAGCGCGGCGTCACTCGCCCGATCCGGTTGTTCGTCACATTCGGCACAACCGGAAAACTGTTCTAGAGTGGAATACGTGTCGTGCCGCGGCGGGAGCGGGTTGCGCCCCGTCGCGGTATTCCGCGCCGACACGAACCGATTACCCCCGCTCGGTTACCATGCCGTCTCCGCTCGCCGCGAACCCCGTGGACGCCGCGGCCCTCGCCGACGAGTTGGCCCGCTACCGTCTCGTCGACCAACCCCGGCTCGACGAGTTGCTGGCCGAATTCCCCGGCGGCCACGCCGGCGCGCTCGCGGACTACCTCGTCCGGCGCGGCGCCCTGACCGATTTCCAGGCGGACCGCGTGCTGGCGGGGGAAGCGTCCCTCTTGGTTCTCGGCCCGTACCGGCTCACCGGCCTCGCGGGGCGCGGCACGTTCGGGCCGCTGTTCGCCGCCGCGCACGCCACCAAAGCGGACTCGTTCGTCCTTCGCGTGATGCCGCTGCGCAACTTATGGAAGGCGAGGCAGGCGAAGCAACTCGCGCGCCCCCTCGCGGCCGGAATCACGCACCCCGCGGTCGTTCCGCTGGTCGAAGTCGATTCGGCGAACGGGTTCCATTACCTTGTGTGGCCGCGCGACGAGGGCGCGCGGCTGTCCGACGGCGTGGACGCGGGCGGGCCGCTGGCGCCGGGCGACGCGGTCGCCGTGCTGGGCCACCTGGCGAACGCGCTGGCGGCGTGCCACGCGCGCGGCGTCGCGCACGGCGCGCTCACCCCCGGTTGCGTGAGCATCGGTCCGAACGGCATGCCTCGCCTGCTCGAACTCGGCGCCGGCGCGCTGCTGGCGCAGAACCTGGACGCGGACGAGTCGCTGTTCGACACGATGTCGGCGGCGTTCGCGTCGGCCGGGGTACTCGCGTTCGCCGCGCGCGAACTGGCGGTGTCGCCGCTGGTGCCGACCGCGGCGGGCGACCAGTACGCGCTCGCCGCGGTCGGGTACTTCGCGCTCACCGGGCTGGCCCCGTACCCGCACCCGGCGCTGGCCGAACAGCTCCGCGCGAAGCGGGCCGGGCCGCCGCCGTCGGTCGCGGTGGTGAACCCCGACGTGCCGCCCGAACTCGCCGCCGTCCTCGACCGGATGATGGCGCCCGACCCGGCCGACCGGTTCGCCTCGCTGGTCGAGGTGGAAGAACAACTGGCGGCGCTGGCCATCTCCGAGCCGTCACCGGACGCCGAACCGCTTGAACCGGAATCGCTCATGCTCTCGCGCCTGCGGGCGGGGGGCGAGAGCGGGTCCATCTCGTGGGCCGCGACCGGGTCCGGCGCGCTGCGCCCGGCGGAGCGCGACGACTCGGACGCGTCGGTCACGTTCGACTTGCCCGAAGCGGCCGAGACCGTGCCCGACGCGCTGCCGGAATTTCGCTCGCCGCCGCGCCCCGCCTCACGCGTGCCCGCGCGCCCGGCCGTTCGGGGAAACCGGCCAGGGCGAATCGGTTGTTCGGGGCGCTGAACGAGGACGCCGCGGCCGGCCCGCCCGCGCCGCCCGATCCGCGTCTCTCCGCGCCGACCCCGGTGCAGTGGCACACGACCGGCGCGGACGACGAGACACAATCCGACCAGTTGTCCGGCATGCGGGTCAAGCCCGAAGCGGCGGCTCCTGCTCCGCCCGCGAACTCGGTCGTCTGGAAGAAGGTGCGGCGCAACCTGCTGTTCTGGCAGGCGCCGCGCGACGCCGTGCAGGTGAGCGTGTTCGGCCCGTCGGCCGCGACCCCCGGCCAGACGGTGCGGCTCACCATCTTCCTGCACACGCCCGACGCGGCCGCGAACGTGCGCACCCTGTCGCGCGCGTTCCAGCACGACGCGGAACTGATCGGCACCGGGTACCTGGCGCGCGAGGTGCCGCGCGGGGCGGAACCGGCGGTTCACGTGTCGGTCGCCAACGCCGGAATCGCGAAGACGCTGGTGAAGTTCGTGTGGCGCGGCCAACCGCACAAACTCGGGTTCGACCTGCACGTCCCCTGGGAGAGCGCCGAGGGCTGGTGTCCGTCGGCCTGAACGACGTTCGCGTCGGCAAGGTCGAGTTCGCACTGCACGTCCTCCCGCGCAAGGCTTAGTCAGTGTTCAGTGTTCAGTGTTCAGTGTTCAGTGTTCAGTGTTCAGTAAGAAAGAACGAAGCGGATCGCGCGCCGGTGGGGTGCGCGGGCCGCTCCGGTCTTTTCTGGCTGAACACTGAAAACTGAACACTGAAAACTAGAGAACGCCGCGGCACCCTGTTAGCATCCTGTCACCTGGCCGGCTCTCCGTTCGTCCCGGCCAGATCATCTCAGGCCCGTGTGAGGCTTTTACCATGCGTTCCGTCCTGGCTCTCATTCTGGGCGGCGGTCGTGGCACCCGACTGTTCCCGCTCACGAAGGCGCGCTCCAAGCCCGCCGTCCCGGTCGCCGGGAAGTACCGGCTTATCGACATCCCCATCTCCAACTGCATCAACAGCGGGCTGCCCAACATCTACGTGCTGACGCAGTTCCTCAGCGTCAGCCTGCACCGGCACATCTCGAACACCTACAAGTTCGACATGTTCACTAAGGGCTTCGTCGAGGTGCTGGCGGCGCAGCAGACGAACGAATCGGCCGACTGGTACCAGGGCACGGCCGACGCGGTGCGCCAGAACATGTCCTACATCGAGCGCGAACACCCGGACGAGGTGCTCATCCTGTCGGGCGATCAGCTCTACCGCATGGACTTCCGCCAGTTGTTCGATACGCACCGCGCCACCCGCGCCGACATCACACTCGCCGCGATTCCCGTGCCCGAGAAGGACACCGCCGGGTTCGGGCTGCTGAGCATGGACGCGCAGAGCCGCGTCACCGGGTTCGTGGAGAAGCCCAAGACGCCCGAAGAGCGGCAGCCGTACTACACCTCCGCCGACTGGATCGAGCGCCGCGGGATCGCGTGCAACGGCCGCCACTACCTCGCGAACATGGGCATCTACCTGTTCAAGACCAGCGTGCTGATGGAACTGCTGACGGCGAAGCCGCTCGCCACCGACTTCGGCAAGGAGGTGTTCCCGCGGAACTACAAGACGAAGAACATCTGCGCCCACCTGTTCGACGGGTACTGGGAAGACCTGGGCACGATCAAGAGCTACCACGAGGCGAGTCTGGCGCTGGCCGGGCCGAACCCGCCGTTCGACTTCTTCGTGCCCGACGGCGTCATCTACACGCGGATGCGCAACCTGCCGGCCAGCCACATCGACGCGGCCGAACTGCACGGGAGCTTGGTGGCCGACGGGTGCGTGGTCGGTCACGGCAGCATCATCGAGCGGTGCATCCTGGGCGTGCGCAGCCGCATCGGGACGAACTGCACGATCCGCGACACCGTCATCATCGGGTCCGACGGATTCGAGACGGACGCGCAGCGGGCCGCGAACCGCAAGAAGGGCCGCCCGGACCTCAACATCGGCGACGGGGCCGCGGTCGAGCGCGCGATCCTCGACAAGGACTGCCGCATCGGGCGCGGCGCGAAACTGCTGAACCTGAACAACGTGATGGAAGCGGACGGGCCGAACGGCTCGTACCACATCCGCGACGGCATCATCTGCGTGCCGCGCGGCGCGGTCATCCCCGACGGGGCGGTGGTCTAAATCCGCGTCTCAAGTCATAAAGTCGAAAGGTCGAAGACATCAGCCGCCTGGGTCTTCGACCTTACGACTTTCGACTTTATGACTTGAGACTTCCGAAACGACGTTCGTCACGACGACGATCTCGCAATTCCGGTAGAAATCGTGGTGCCGGGCGACGACCCGCGTCGGCACCGCGACCCCCGCTTCGACCCGCTCCCACGTCGTCGTGGGGATGAACAGGTAGCCGGGTGTAGGCACCGCGAGGAACTCCGCTGCCTGCTCCGCCGACTTCAGTTCCGCCACCTCACGCCGCGCGTAGAACACCACGCTCGGCTGGAACCAGTCGAGCTGCGCCAGCCGCAAGTCGCGCGTCGGGTCGTCCACGCCGCTCGCCCGCACCAGTTCCTTTGGCGCCTTGTACGCGTTTACCTCCAGCGCCGGGAACGCGGCCACCAGCCC
>CANLGS010000233.1 GCA_947490035.1 Gemmataceae bacterium | reverse complement strand
GTTTTCTTCACGGGGCGCGTGACGAGCAGCGGGTGGCTGACATCGCCCGCGTTCTTGCTCAGGTCGGCCGCGAGTTCGGCGATCTTGCGAGTGTACGCCTCGGCTTCCATGGCGCGGTCGAGCGCCTTCTTGAAGCGGGCGGTCGCGATCAGTTCCATCGTCTTCGTGATCTTGCGGATGTTCCGCACCGCCTTGCGGCGCTTCACGAGGACACGCAGGTTAGCCATCGCAGTACGTTTCTCGTTGTGCGGTTAGCGGTTCAGGTTCGGCGGGTGCGGCATGTGGTACGCGGTGATGATGAAGATCAGGTCTCCGTCGCCGAACCCGTTGTACCGCCAGACGATCTTCACCCACCGGCCATTCGGAACGCGGCCGTAACTCTCGACGCCCGGTGCCGGTTCGTCCCACTCGTCAACGTCGCGCCGGTGTTCCCACGCGAACTCCACCTCGTCCGGCGAGAGATGGTGCAGTTCCAACTTCGCCAAGTTCCAATCGAGCCATAGAAATTGTGCCATCCCTCCTTTTCTTCGCTGTTGTTGTGGGAGTCGCTCGCCTTCGCCCAACCCGCACAGGGCTTCCGCCCTGTGCTACAAACGCCGGCCCCATCCGGGGCGGAAAACCAGTGCAACTGTATTTGTCTTTGCACCCCGGAGGGGTCGCCGTTCGTAGCACAGGGCGGAAGCCCTGTGCGACGCGACGCCCTGTGTGCCTAGCATCACACCAATGCCTACGCCTTGAACTGCGGCTGGAAGTCCTTGATCGCGGCGTTCAGCGCCGCGATGACCTCGTCGGTCATCTTCTTTTCCTTCGCGAGCAGCGCCCGCACTTCCGGCTTCTGTTCCTTCATGAACTTGAGGAACTGATCCTCCCACGCGCGGACCTCGTTCTTCTTCACCTTGTCCAGGCCGCCGCTGTTGCCGGCGTAGATAATCATGATCTGGTCGATCACGTTCATCGGCTTGTATTGGCCCTGCTTCAGAATCTCGACCATCACGATACCGCGATCCAACTGACGCTGCGTCGCGGGGTCGAGTTCGGTGCCGAGCTGCGCGAACGCTTCGAGTTCGCGGAACTGCGCGAGCGCGAGTTTCAGACCGCCGGCGACGGTCTTGTGCTTCATCGCGCCAATCTGGGCGTTACCACCGACGCGCGACACCGAGATGCCCACGTCCACGGCGGGCAGCACACCGGCGTTCTTCAGGTCGGGTTGGAGGTAAATCTGGCCGTCGGTGATCGAGATCACGTTCGTCGGGATGTACGCGGACACCTCGCCTTCGAGCGTCTCGATGATCGGCAGCGCGGTCAGCGAACCGCCGCTGCCGGCGACCTTCGCGATCTTCCCGCCGGGGAAGTTCTTCACGTCGTGCTTGGCCTGGTCGAGGCCGCCCTTTTCGCCCGGTCCGACGTACACCATGCCGGTGTCGCCGGGGCCGCGCTTTTCGGTCGAAGCGCCCGCCTTGTTGATGCCCCAGTGCGCCTCGGCGTTCGCGCCGTCGGTACTCCCTTCGACGATCACCCACCGCTCCGCGAGCTTCGCGGACCGTTCGAGCAAGCGGGAGTGCGCGTAGAACACGTCGCCGGGGTACGCCTCGCGACCCGGAGGGCGGCGCACCAGCAGCGACAGTTGGCGGTACGCGGCGGCCTGCTTCGACAGGTCGTCGTACACGCAGAGGGCATCGCGGCCCTGGTCGTAGGTGAAGAACTCAGCCATCGCGGTGCCCGCGTAGGGCGCGAGGTACTGGAGCGGCGCGGCGTCGGCCGCGCTCGCGACGACGACGATGGTGTAATCCATCGCGCCGGCTTCTTCCAACCGCGACACCACGCTCCGCACCTTCGATTCCATCTGCCCGCACGCGATGTACACGCAGACGACGTTCTCTTCCTTCTGGTTGATGATCGTGTCGATGGCGATGGCCGTCTTGCCGGTCTTGCGGTCGCCGATGATGAGTTCGCGCTGCCCGCGGCCGACCGGGGTCATCGAGTCGATGGCCTTGATACCCGTTTGGAGCGGCACCTTCACCGGCTGCCGGTCCAAGATGCCGGGCGCCGGGCTTTCCACCAATCTCCGCTTGGTGGTGTTGATCGGCCCCTTGCCGTCAACCGGGTTGCCGAGCGGGTCCACGACGCGGCCGATCATTGCCTCGCCGACCGGCACCGACAGCAACTCGCCCGTCGTGCGGACTTCCATGCCTTCGGTGACTTTCAGGTAATCGCCGAGGATGATGACGGAGACGGAACTCTCTTCGAGGTTGAACGCCAACCCCTTGATGCCGGCCTGCGGGAAGTCCACGAGTTCGCCGGCCATCACTTCGGACAGCCCGTAGCAGCGGGCGATGCCGTCGCCGACTTCGAGCACCTGCCCGACGGCGCGCGTCTCGACCTTGCGATCGAAGTTGTCGATCTGGCCCGTGATGACGCTGATGATTTCGCCGGCGCTGATCTTAGTTGCCATGACTACCGCCCTTGTCGAGCAAGAGTGTACGGAGTGACTGGAGCCGGGTGCGGACGGAGGTATCGACGACCGAGTCGCCGACCTGGATCACCAACCCGCCGAGCAGGTCGGGGTCCACGCGCACGTCCAGCACGGGTTCCTGTTTGAGGAGGTCTGCGAGGTTCGCGGTCAGCTTGGTCTTCTGTTCGTCCGAGAGCGGCACCGCGGCGGTGATCTTCACCGGGACGCGGCCGGAGCGCTCGTTGACCAGCGCCCGGTACGCCTGCGCGACGCCGCGCAACAGACTCAGCCGGTTGTTCCGGGCGAGTACCGCGATCAGCCCTTGCAGCGAGTGCGACGCGAGGCCTTCGAGCGCCGTCGCGAGCAGCGCGGCCCGCGTCTTCTTCCCGACAATCGGGCTGCCGAGGAACACGCCGAGGCCGGGGTTCTCGCCGACCGCCTTCGCGAAGTCGGTGAGTTCGGCGCCGACCGCGTCCGCCGCGTCGGGCGACTGCTTGAGCGCCGACGCGAGCAGCGCCTCGGCGTAGACGCGCGCCAGCCGCGACCGCGTCGTGCCGGCGTCCAGAACGGTCTCGTGCTTGGTTTCGACGCTCGCCATGTGTGTGCCTGGTGAACCGCGACCGTGAGGGAGCGGGTGAGGTGACACCCGCTCCCTCACGGTCGCGGTTCACCGAATGTTGCCCGCCCCGGCTACGCCCGGCTCGCGTTCGCCTTCAGTTCGCTGATCGACTCGTCCACCAGTTGGCTCTGCTTGTCGATCGTCACCTGCTGGCGGATCGCCTTGCTCGCGATCATCGACGCGAGTTCGACCACCTGCTGGTGGAGCGTCTTGCCGACCGCGTCGCGCTCGATGTCGAGGTCGCGCCGGACCCGCTCGCGCTCCGCCTGGGCTTCCTTCACCCCGACCTCGCGCTCCGCGACCTTCAATGCGTCGGCGTCCTTGCGGGCTTCGTCAAGAATCGCCTTCGCTTTCGCGGCGGCTTCGGCCAGTTGCTTGTTGGCGTCGGCCAGCTTCGCGGCGGTCTCCTCGCGGTCGCGCTTCGCGTCGGCGATGACGGCGCCGATGTTCGCTTCGCGCTTGGCGAGACCGGCGCGGATGTTCGGCCACGCGAACTTGCCGACAATGAACATCAGGAGGCCGAACACGACGAGCGTGTAGATGCCCAAGTCCCACCGCTTGATGCCGGTGAAGTCCAGACCGCCCTTCGGTTCGCCGTGCGCGGCGTGTCCACCGGCGGGCATAGCCTTCTTGAGTTCGTCGTCGGTCGCGGGGCGGTACTTGTCCCCGTCCTTCACGAAGAGCTCGGGCTTGTCGTGCGAATGATCCTTGTCGCCTTCCGCCTTCGCGGCGCGCGCCGCCGGTGCGAACGCGAAGAGCGCGGCCAGCGCGAACAGTTTCAAGTGCGCCATCTTCATGGGTTCAGTCCCTCGCGGCGGCCGGTGAGTGAGTCTTACAGGAACATCAGCGCGAGGCAGAGAACCAGCGCGATGATGCCGGCGCCTTCGACCAGACCGGCGAGGATGAACATCGCGCCCTGGATCGCACCGGCCTGTTCCGGCTGCCGGGCGATGCCGCTGAGCGCGGCGTACCCGATGAGTCCGATGCCGAGGCCGATGCCGATGATGGCGAGGCCCATCCCGATGCCGGCGCCCGGGCCGGCGGTCTTGTCGGCGAGCGCGGGCGTCGCCGCCGCGAGCAGCACCACGAACGCGAGGAGCAGCAAGTTGGGGAAGCGCAGAAGCATTGTCGTCTCCAGCGAAAAAGGTTGGTTGGGTCGTCGTCTTTGGTTTTCAGTTCCGCGTTCCGAACTCCGCACTCCGCGTTTCTGCTAGTGTGCCGGGTGTTTCGCCAGCCCGATGAACACCGCCGTCAGGAACGTGAAGATGAACGCCTGAAGCCCCGCGATGAACAGTTCGAGCAGGCTCAACGCGGTCACGAGCAACACGCTGAACGGCGCCACGAGGTAGTACAGCCAGTCCTTGCCTTCCGCGAACTCGATCTGGTACGGCGAACCAGTGGTCACGAGCGCGATGAACAGCAGGATCATGAACAGCACGGTGTGTCCGGCAAGCATATTGGCGAAAAGACGCACGGCCAACACGGTGGCGCGAATGAACGCGGTCGCGTACTCCAGAGCCGCGATCCCGACCGTGATGACCTTGCCCAGAAGTTGCATCACCGGCCCGCCCTCGATGTGGATCGGCGGGATGAACGTCTTCAGGTAACCCTTCACGCCGTGATTGCCTTCCAAACCGGCGGCGTGGATCACAACGAAGCTGATGAGCGCCAGCGTCCCCGTCACCATGATGGACGCGGTCGGCGAGCCGAGGAACGGCAGCATACCGATCAGGTTCATCGTGAAGATGAACAGGAACAGCGTGGTCAGGTACGGCAGGTAGCGGTTCGCGTCGTGTTCGCCGACGCCCGGCTTGGCGATCCTGTCGCGGACGAAGAACAGCAGGCTTTCGAGCAGGTTCCAGAGCTTCCCGGTCGGCGGCTCGCCGCTCGCCATCTTCTTGCCGAGCCAGATCAACCCGAGCGCGACGGTGGTGGCGCAGATCGCCATCAGCAGCATGAACTTCAGCGGCACCCCGGCCACTTCGAGGCCGTGAATTTCCAGCCCGATGGTTTCGAGGATGGGTGTGTGCCCGCTATCAACGACGTGCTCGAACGGGTCGATCTCGCGTTTCTCAACCGCCATCGCCGCACCTCGACTGATGCCATTCAGAAGGCGTTACATCTTCGGCACAACCGGCTTCATGCCCGCCAGCAGTGCCGTTTCGGTCGCGAGCGTCACCAGATACGTTCCCAACACCCAGCCAAAGTAGACCAGCGGTTGCTCGTCGAACGTCGGCTTGCTAATCAGGAACACCATCACCGCGCCGCCGAAGCCGACCGTGAGCCGCACCGCCGTCCCCACACCCAGCGCCACCAGCGGCCCGAAGATCGACGTTTTGGCGAGTCGCTCCGCGAGGATCAGCGTTACTAACCCCGGCGGGATCACCAGCACCGCCGCGACCCCGGCACACAGCCACTGGTATTCGCCGCGCCACAGCCCCAGCGGGACCGCGACCAGCGCCACCAACGCGGCCGGCACGCCCAGGAGGATCGCGGCCCGCCGAATCACGGCGCGCCTCCCTGGTCCTCGCCGGGCGCCTTCTGTTCAGGCTTCGCCGACAGTGCCTTCGACATCTTCACCAGATGATAGAAAGCGACGAACAAGCCGAGTAGCGTCAGTCCGATCGTGAACCCCGGCATCGTGCCGAGACCGAAGTCCAACAACAAACCCAGGAGCGTGAACGATGCCATCTCCGAACCAACGACCATAAGGCCTATTGGGAGACGCTTCCCAGACGACGGCGGGTCAGCCGACATTGGGGGCACTCACTAGGTTGGGAGGACGTGAAGGCGTATTGTGCGTGCGTTGAAGGCAAAGTCAATCCGCATCTCGTGAAATATTTCACAAGCGACGGCAGGCCGTTTAATGTACTGGGATCGTCTGCATTTCTTGAGGATGCGGGAAGCCGTTCCGACGCTCCACACGGGGAAATTGTGGGAGGGAAGCCGAGGTCCGGTGCGCGATTCCTGGGCGTCGCCACGTGCGCCCGTCGTTGCAATCGGAGCAAAATCAGTCTGATGAACCAGTTCCGGCGATCAAATCACATTGACAGGCACCCTCGCGTTTCCATAAGATGAATAACGAGTGAGGAATGCTCCCGCCCGAACTATTTTGCCGCCCTGCTAGAAACGGCCCGGCTCGCGTGTGCTTACTGCGCTGTTCGCGGGGCGGGTTCGTTTGCCGTTCTTTGCGTTCAGACTCTGCACGATGATCGTTTGTCGTCCGGGCAACACCCGGACATTCCCGGCCGTACAATACCCGGCCGGTGACCGCTCGACCTCGCCGGGACGGAACCCGGAGCCGCGGCTATCCGGCACGGATGTTCCCCCAAACCGTCCCACAACCGCCACACTGCTGCGCGGGGGAGTGGCTCGACGATGAAGACTGCTGGCACGCTGACCGACCGGCCCAAGAAGGAACTGGCCGACATGGCCCGGCGTCGCGGCGTTCGCGGCTGGGACGGAATGGACAAACCGGCCCTCCTCAAGGCACTTGCCAAAAGCGCTGACGCGCCGAAGTCCGTGCAACCCGCCAAGCCCGCGACCAAGCCGACCGTGAAGGTCGCCGCCAAGGTG
>CANLGS010000232.1 GCA_947490035.1 Gemmataceae bacterium | reverse complement strand
GCCAACCAACGCGAAGAACGTCCTCGGCGGTCCGCTCCAGACGTGTTCCACCAACCCGCTCACCGGGTTCTACCGCGACGGGTGCTGCAACACCGGCGCGGAGGACGAAGGGCTGCACACCATCTGCTGCCACGTGACGGCCGAGTTCCTGGCGCACCAGCAGTACATCGGCAACGACCTGAGCACGCCGTTCCCGACGTTCGGGTTCCCCGGCCTGCGCCCCGGCGACCGGTGGTGCGTGTGCATCACGCGGTGGAAGATGTCGCTCGAAGCCGGCATGGCCTGCCCCGTGGTGCTCGAAGCCACGCACATGCACGCCCTGGAGTACGTCGATCTCGAAGACCTGCAACGGCACGCCGTTAGCAGTGAGAAAAAAGCGTGAGGCCGCGCGCACCTCTTCCACTCCCAACTGAGACCCAGACATGCGACTCGACGACGCCCCGGAGAGCAGTAACGTTTCGGACAACCGCGGAATGGGCGGTAAACTCGCCCTCGGCGGCGGCGCCGGCGGCATCCTGCTGGTCGTCTTGGGCCTGATCTTCGGCGTCGATCTCGGCGGCGGGCAGCGCGCGGCCGGCCCCCCCGGCGAGGCCCCCAGAGACGGGTACGACAAGTTCGCGCGCCAGGTGTTAGGGACGACCGAAGCGGTGTGGGCCGAGCAGTTCAAAACGCACAAGTACGAGAACGGGAAGTACGTCCCGCCCAAAATGGTGCTGTTCTCGGAAGGCGTGCAGACGAAGGGGTGCGGGTCGGCCCCGTCGTCGGTCGGCCCGTTCTACTGCCCGGCCGACCAGACCGTCTACCTCGACCCGACGTTCTTCGACGAACTGGAAAAGAAACTCGGCGGGTCGAAGGCGGAGTTCTCGCAGGCCTACGTCATCGGCCACGAGGTCGGGCACCACGTCCAGAACCTGCTCGGCTACTCGGCCCGCACCGACGCCAAGCGGAAGTCGAAGCAGGAGAACGAGTTCTCCATTCGGTTGGAACTCCAGGCCGACTACCTCGCGGGCGTGTGGGCGCACCACGCCGACAAGAAGTACAAGATCATCGAAAAGGGCGATGTGGAGGAGGCGCTGAAATCCGCGCGCGCGATCGGCGACAACCGCATCCAGGAGAAGATGAAGGGCAAGAGTTGGCCGGAGAGTTTCAACCACGGCACCGACCGACAGCGGTACGCCGCGTTCTCCAACGGACTGAAGACCGGCGACGCGAGCAAAACCAAGTTGAACCAGTACTTCGACGAAGGACAGACGCCGTTCAACCCGCGCACCGGCGAGTTGGACAACGCGGCGCTGTTCCCCAAATAGAAACCGCGGAGACGCTTCGGCAGGCCAGCGGCCTACCCCACGTCACACCAGCGCGATGGTGTGGTTGCTCAACTGCTCGCTGCCGGCGTCCGTCACCAGGTAGTTGTGTTCGATGCGCAAACCGCCGACGCCGTCCACGTACAGCCCCGGTTCGAGCGTGACCACGTCCCCCGCGACCAGCGTTTCCGACGAGTTGCGCACGATGTAGGGCGGTTCCGGGTGCGAGATGCCAAGCCCGTGCCCGCCGTGCGTGGTGAAGTGTTCCGCCATATCCCCGAACGCGGAACGCATCGCGTCATACACCGCCTGACACGTCACGCCGGCTTTGAGCGCCTTCGCACCGGCCGCGATCGCGCCCAAACTCAGGTCCATCAACTTCTGTTGCTCTGCGGTCGGCTTCCCGCCGACGCAGATGGTGTTCGTGAAGTCGCTGCGGTAGCCCTGCACGATCACCGAATAGTCGAGGATGAAGAACTCGCCGGCGACGAGCGTGTGCGGCGTCGGCGGGCCGCCGCGTTTCTTGCTGCCCGGCGACACGGTGAAGTCGCCGTAGACAATCGCCCAGTGACCGAGCGCCGCGTACACCGCGTTCGCGACGCCCGCGTACACCTCAAGCTCGGTCATCCCCGGCTTGATGTTGGCGCGGCCCCACGCGTGCCCGGCGTCGCACGCCTTCATGCACGTCTTCAGTTGTGCGACTTCGTCCGGGTCTTTCCGCCGGCGCATGTCCGCGGTGATCGCGAACACCGCCGGCGCGAGCGGGTCGGCGAGGCCGTCGTGGATGCGCCCGCCGTTGGCTTCAACTGCCGGTCGGAGGATGAGCCGTCGCGGGGCGAGCGCGGCTTCCTGCCCGCTGTACCACGGCAGCGGCTTGCGCTCATCGACGTGGGCAAGCTCCACGCTCTTGGGGAGTTTGCTGTCGTGGAAGAGGGTCGCGTGCCCGTCCTCGCGGATGACGAGCAGCCCGCCGAAGTCGGCGGACATGCTGACGCCGTCAACGTGGAAGTTGGCGAAGTAACGGAGGTGCAGCGGGTCGGCCAGCACCACGGGGTGCGCCGGTTTGAGGCGCTCCAGAAAGCGGAGGCGGCGTACGCGGCACCCTTCGGCGGTCAGCATGGTCGTCACTCCCCGAGTATGTCGGTCCCGTCAACGCCGCCCTTCGACTCCGACTTGTAGATGATGTCCACCGCGAGCGTGGCCGCGAGCAGCAGCATCTTCGCCAGCGGCAGCTTGGCCAGATCCGGGTTCACCTTGAGGAAGTAGTTGTCGGCCGAGAAGAACATCTCCTTCGCCAGCCCCGCCAGGCCGCCGAGCTTCTTCGCCACCTCGCCGAGTTCCACCTTCCCGTCCTCGGTCAGGAACTTGTAGTTGAACCCGAACATCTTCCCCTTCACGTTCGCGAAGTACTTGTCGTCCTTGTCGTAGACGTGGAACCCGCCGCTGATGGTGAGGAACTTGCTTTTGAAGTAGCCGACCAGTTGCCCCTGCGCGTCCCGCACCTCGACCCGCGACCGGAACAGGTACGCGCCGCGGCGGATCGTGAAGACGAGCGAGTCGTCCGGCTTCTCCCGCACCTCGACCGTGGTGGGGAGGAACTGCTTGCTCATCACCCACCGGAGCAACTGAGTGAGTGTGCCAATGTTCTCGACGGCGGTGCCGACCAGTTCGCCGGTCTCGCCGTTCTTGATGTCGTAGCTCTGGACCGAGGACAGGATCTTCTTGTGCTCGGTGATGGCGAACGTGGTGAGTTCGAGCACGGGAGCCTCCGCGGCGGGTGCGTGTTATCTGAGGGGCCGGGACACGGTTGGAGATATAACCTGTACCCTGCGCGTCCACGCGGAACTCCGGGATCATGCCGTGTCTTCTGAACTGCTCGACAAGCGTGAAGTCCGCATCCGCCGCATGTTCGGCCAGATCGCGCCGTGGTACGACTTCCTCAACCACCTGCTGTCGCTGAACATCGACAAGCGGTGGCGCGACCGCACGGCGCGGCTCGTCCCGCCCGGACCCGCAAGTCTCGGCCCCATCTTGGACCTCTGCACCGGCACCGGCGACCTCGCGCTCGCCTACGACCGCGACGCGAAGGGCGCCGTGCCCGTCGTGGGCGCCGATTTCTCGCACGAAATGCTCGTCCTCGCCGTGAAGAAAGCCGACGCCGCCGGTGCCGGCACGCGGGTCAAATTCGTGGAGGCCGACGCGCAGGCGCTGCCGTTCGCGGACGACACGTTTCAGCTCGTGACGAACGCCTTCGGCCTGCGGAACGTGACCGACACCGACAAGGGTCTGGCGGAGATGGTCCGCGTCACGCGCCCCGGCGGGCGCGTGGCGGTGCTGGAGTTCTCGAAGCCGCGCAACCCGGTGATGGGCCGGTTGTACGGCTGGTACTTCCGCTACGTGCTGCCGCTGGTGGGGCAACTGATTTCGCGCAGCCGCGAGAGCGCGTACCGCTACCTGCCCGCGAGCGTGCTGAAGTTCCCCGACTACGAGGCGCTCGCGGACAAGATGCGCGCCGCGGGTCTGGGCGAGGTGCGGTACGTGCCGTTCACCTTCGGGGTGGCGACTCTGTATGTTGGTGTGAAGCCGGCTTCGTCGGCTTTGTAGTCTTTGGTAGGTGCCGCTTGCCGGGCGGCACGGGCTGGCCCCGCGTGTGAGCGGTACGAACAGTCCCGAAGCGACCTGAGTTGGGCAGCCGTGCCGCTCGGCAAGCGGCACCTACCAAAGACAACGCCGCGACCCGCCCCACAAAACACCATGCCCGACTCATTCCACAACAAGCACCTGCTCATCCGCGCGGCGCGGGGCGAGCGCGTCGAACGCGCCCCGGTGTGGGCCATGCGCCAGGCCGGGCGCTGGGATCCCGAGTTCCGCGCGATCCGCGCCGGCATGTCGTTCTTCGAGTTCTCCGAGAACGTCGAAGCATCGACGCGCGCGTCGCTGTGCCCGCGGCGGTTCGGCGTGGACGCGATCATCCTCTTCTACGACATCACCACGCTGCCGCTGGCGATGGGCCTTCCGTTTACGCTGAAGCCCGGCGCCGGGCCGGTGCCCGACCGACCAATTCGCACCCTCGCGGACCTCGACCGGCTGAACCCCACGCCCGCGCCCGATTCCTACGGCCACATCCGCGCGCTGCTCAAGCGAGTGAAGGAAGAACTGTGCGGCGACCTGCCGGTGCTAATCTTCGCGGGCGCGCCGTTCACGGTCGCGACGTACTGCATCGGCACCGGCAAGGACGTGAACGCGACACGCCAATTCGCCGCCGAAGAACCGGCCGTCTGGAACGGCTTACTCGAACGGCTCTCCGGCGCCACGGTCGGGTTCCTCCGCACGCTGATCGACGACGGCGCGGACGCTTATCAGTTGTTCGACTCGTGGGCCGGCGCGCTCACGCCGACCGAGTACGACACCTGGGCGCAACCATTCCACGCGAGCATCCTGAGCGGCGCGACCGGGGTGCCGCGCATCCTGTTCGTGAAGGAAGGGCCGTACCTGGAACGGATGTGCAACGCGGGCGCGGAGGTCATCAGTCTGGGGAGCATCCACGACCTCGCGGCCGCGCGGCGCGACTACCCGCACCTCAGTTTCCAGGGCAACGTCGATGAGGAGATCGTTCGCGGCGGCACGCCGGAGCAGGTGCGCGACGCGGTGCGAGCGTGCCTCCGCGCCGGCGGCGGCACGCGGCACATTCTGAACCTCAACCACGGCGTCGATAAGGGCACGCCGGTCGCGAACTTCGAGGCGTTCGTGAGCGCGGCGAAGGGAGAGTAGCCCGCCACTCCGTGGTGGTTCTTCTGCCTTTTCTGGAGTGTGGTCCGCCGCCCCGCGGCGGTTCTTCTGCCTTCCCGAAGCCAAAGAGAAGACCGCCACGGAGTGGCGGACCACACTCAAGCCGGGTACAACGGACACATCCTTCCGCCCGGAGGCGGTCCATGCGCTTCGCCGGTATGTCGCTCGTTCTGCTGACCCTAACCTCCGCGCTCGCCGCGCAGGAGCCGACCGCCGACGAACTGCTGCGGGCCGTCGAGCGGAAGCTCGTCGCGGTGAACGAGACCGCCGGGCCGAGCGTCGCGTGCGTGGTGGTGTCGCGCAGCGAGAAATACCCGAAACCAACGAGTGACGCGCCCGGTTCGCTCGGCGGGTTCGACGCGAAGCAGTTCCTCCTCGACAACCCGAAGGCCAACGAGCGGCTCGCGAAGGCGCTCGACCTGTCCGACCACCGCAACATCCCGGACCACGGGTTCGCGTGCGGCTTGGTCATCGACGACAAGGGGTTCGTCCTCACGCCGCACCACGTCGTCGAGGGCGCGACCAAGATTTACGTCCACCTGCCCGGCCGCGTCGGTTCCTACGCCGACATCCACGCCGCCGACGCGCGCCACGACCTCGCCGTGCTGCGACTCCTCACGCCCCCGCCGGGGTTGAAGGCGGTCAAGTTCGCGGACGCGCGCGGCCTGCGGTCGGTCGCCGCGGGCAAGCTCGTCGTCATCGCGGAGAACGGCTACACCGCGAACCTGCCCGTGGACCGGCCCGCCGCGGTACTCGGCAGCGTCACGCGCGTCCGCCCGCACCTCGACGACAGCGTGGGCGACAAGCGGCAGAAGCTGAGCAGCCACAGTTACTACTATCACGGGCCGTTCATCGAGTACTCCGCGACGCTGAAACCGCCGCGGCCGGGCGCGCTCGACCTCGCTCCGCCCGCGTGGGCCGCCAGCGGCGCGGCGCTGCTGAACCTCGATGGCGAACTGATCGGGCTGACCACGACCGCGCCGATCCTCGGCCACGGCGACAAGACGCCCGGCTACGCGTTCCCGATGGACGAGAACGTGCGCCGCGTGATCGACGTGCTGCGCCGCGGCGAGGAGGTCGAGTACGGGTTCCTCGGCGTGCAACTCGACGACTCCCGCGGCGAGATCGGCCTGGGCCTCGTCCTCCCGCTCGGCCCGGCGGCGCAGGCCGGGGTCCGCACCGGCGATGTCATCACCCACATCAACGACGTGCCCGTGAAGAGCTACCCGGACCTGCTCGTCCACATCGGCTCGGCGCTGGCAGGCACGAAGGTGCAACTGACACTGCGGCGCGGCGCGAACCAGACGATTCCGGTGCCCCTGGTGCTCGGCAAGTTGCAGCACGACCGCCCGGTGATCGCGTCGGCGCGCCCGGCCCCGGTGTTCGGGCTGCGCGTCGAGTACGACAGCATCCTCGCGCAACTGGTCAGCAACAACGCGCAGGCGATTCTGGAGAACGTGGACAAGGGCATCCCGGTGGGCGTGTCGGTGCGCGATGTCGCCACCGATTCGCCGGCCGCGACCGCGTTCAAGAAGCTCGGCGACCGGCCGGAGCGCTGGCTCGT
>CANLGS010000231.1 GCA_947490035.1 Gemmataceae bacterium | reverse complement strand
TACAGCGAATCCGCCACGCAGCCCAGGAACAGCGCGACCCGCGCGCGCGGTTTACCAATCGGTTCCAGCACTTCCGGCAACTGCCCGTAGTGCGGCTTCAACTTGGGAAGCATCTGCTTCATGCTGCGAAGCGATTCGGGCATCAGCCCCATGATGCCGCTCTTCTCGGTCAACCAGTCGAGTCCGGTCCACTGCATGAGGCGCGCCGGGGCGAGCGACACGCGGTTCCGCCACCGGTACGGGAACACGTGGAACAGCAGGAGCTTCTGGAGCGCGTTGAGCGATTGCACCGCGCGACCGGGTTCGAGTTCGTTCATGAACTCGCGGAACGGTTCGAGGATGCGGCCGTACTGCACGCCGGACGGGCACGCGGTTTCGCACGCCCGGCAGTTCAGGCACAGGTCGAGGTGCCGCTTCACGTCGTTGTCGAGTTCGAGCGTGCCGTCGATCACGCTCCGCATCAGATAGATGCGGCCGCGCGGCGAGTCCGCTTCGTTGGACGTTTCGACGTAGGTCGGGCAACTCGCGGTGCAGAGGCCGCAGTGGACGCAGTCGAGGACGAGTTCGTAATCGACCTTCGGCCCGTGCGACCCGGTGCCGTGTCCGTGCGGCGGCGCGGGCAGCACGTCGCCGGTCGCGGTCGCGGCGGGCACGTTCGCGGAGAGGATGGGCAGCGACGTCCGCTGCGCTTCGGAGTCGGCCAGTTTGGGAGTGGTATTCATTGTGTCAGATTAGTTGGTCCGCGTCGGTCACACAACGCGCACAGGGCTTCCGCCCTGTGCTACGAACGGCGACCCCTCCGGGGTGCAAAACCAAGACAGACCTACTCGGTATTTGTCTTCCGCCCCGGAGGGGCCGGCGTCCGTAGCACAGGGCGGAAGCCCTGTGCTCTTATCGCGTCGCCGGTCACACTTCGCCGAACAGGCGGCCGGGGTTGAACACGTTATCCGGGTCGAGCGTCTTCTTGACGTGTCGCATCAACTCCCACCCGGCCGGCGACTTCGACCCGCCCACGCCGCGGCGAACGGTCGCGCCTTCGGGAAGCGTCTCGCCGTGCGACCAGATGACGCCGCTCAGCGCGTGGGCGTGGATCAGCGCGCCCGGCGGCCGTTTCAATACCGCGTCGGCGAGTTTGCTCGGTAGCACGGAGAGCTTGCCAACGAACCGCGATTCGGGCCGCAGTTGTAACGCGGTTAGCGCGGTACAGAACGCGGTGTCGGGTAGCTCCACCGCGCCGCGAACCGGCGCAGACTTCAGTTCATCGAGAAGGGTGGAGACTTGCCACCGCACCGCCGCGGGCTTCTCCTCGAAGCCGACGAGGATCGTCCATTCCTGTTCCGAGGCGAGCGGGGGGCGTAAGCCCCCTGTTACTTCGCCAACTCGCCAAGCAGGTTGATTCAGCAACTCCACCGCGACCGGGCGCGTCTTACTCGCAGCGATCAGATCCAACACATCGGCGAGCGAAGCGGAGTCGCAGCCGAAGACCACCGAAGCTGCGGCTTCCGGCTTCGGCTTCACCTTGAGCGTGAGTTGCGTCACCACGCCGAGCGTGCCCAGCGCGCCGATTTGCAGTTTCATCAGGTCGTAGCCGGCCACGTTCTTCACCACGCGCCCGCCGGCCTTCACTTCTACCCCGTCGTCGGTCACGAATGAAATGCCGATGACGTAGTCGCGGAGCGTGCCGTACCCGAGTCGGCGCGGGCCGCTCGCGTTCACCGCGACCGCACCGCCGAGCGTCGCCTTTTCCGGTGACGGCACATCGACCGGTAGCCACTGCCCTTCCTTCGCCAGCTCCGCTTGTACCGCGGCGACGGTTGTGCCGGCGCGCACGGTGATGGTCATATCGCGCGCGGGGTAGTCGATCACGCCCGCCAGCGCGGTCGTGTCGCACGCGACGCCCGGCTTCGACGGCGGAAGCCCGATGTCGAGCGTCGTCCGGCCCCCGACGGGGTACAAGCCTTGCTTCGCTGCGCGTGTCCGCGTGACGAGGGCGCAGAGGTCGGCGACAGTCGCGGGCCGCTCGACGGGCAGCGGGCCGAACGAGTCGATGGTGATGGAGTGTGCCACGGTTGCGGGTGATTTCCCGGTGAGGAAGGCAACCGTGGTGTTGTATGAACTGCGTTTCGCACGGTCGCGGGGTCAGTGCTTGTCCGAATGACCCTTCTCGGTGAACGCGTTGCGGATCGTCGAAACGCTGGGGTCGCCCAGCGCCGCGGCGCGCTCGCGGTCCAACTCCTGGCGTGAGAGCGTGTGCGTCCCGCCCTCGGCGTCGCGGCGCTCCGCCGCCTCGCGCTCCAGCAGCACTTCCAGTTGCGGCCGGATGCGGTTAAACGCCTCCACACACAGCGGGTCGAAGTGCGTGCCGGACCCAGATTGCAACTCGCCGAACGCGCGGGCCGCCGGCATCCCGGCCCGGTACGGGCGGTCCGAGGTCATCGCGTCGAACGCGTCCGCGACCCCGACCACGCGAGCCGTGAGCGGGATCTCCTCGCCCTTCAGCCCGTCCGGGTAGCCGCGCCCGTCCCACCGCTCGTGGTGCCCGCGAACCACCGGCAGCGCCCACGACAGACCGGGGATCATCTGCACGATTTCCACCCCGCGCAGCACGTGCGTCTTCATCGTGGCGAACTCGTGCTCCGACAACCGGCCGGGTTTCCGCAGCACCTGGTCGTCGATCGCGATCTTGCCGATGTCGTGCAACAGCGTCGCCACCTGCAACTGCCGCCGCTCTTCTTCGGGCAGCCCCATCTCCTCGGCCAGCATCAGCGCGTAGGTGGTCACGCGCTGGGTGTGGTTGCCCGTGTACTCGTCGCGCATCTCCACCGCCTGCGCCAGCGCGGTCACCGTCTGCACGAACAGCGCCCGGTTCCGCTCCACGAGTTGCTGCCGGTCCAGCCCCAGCGCCACCGCGTCGGCCAGCGTGTCGGCCAGACTCAGGTCGGCCTCGGTGAACGGCTCGGCGTCCGCGTCGCGGTCCAGGTGCAGCACGCCGAACTCGCGGTCCGGGGCGCGCAGCACCGCGCACACGATCGAGTTCATATCCCCGCGAACGGCGCTCTCGGCCTGGAACTTCGCCGCCTCGGTGCGATCTTTGAACAGTAGCGACTGGCGCCGCCGGAACGCGAGCGTCGCCAGCGTCTTGCCCGGCGCCCGCGCCGGCGCGACGCCACCCGCGCGCCGCGAAGCACCGCACCGCGAGTTGCCCGGTCGCGTCGTCGAGCAGGAACAGCCCGGCCCGGCGCGCGCCGAAGAACGCGAGCGCGCCGTTCACCAGTCCCTGAAGCGCGTCCGCGACGCGCGGCGCCTCGGACAGCCGGTGCCCCGCGCGCACCAGCCGGAAGAAGTCCCGCAGGTCGCCGGGCGCCGGCTCGGCGTCCACCACCGCCGGGAACCGCCGCGCCGCAGACGCTTCCACGTGAACCGTCTTGTTCCCGAGTTGGACCGCCACCGGGCGAGTCAGGAGGTGTTCGACCTTGAAATTCAGTACCCCGACCTGAAGCGCGTCGCCGGCCTTCACCGGTTGCGGAGTGCGGCCGATCCGCACGCCGTTTAGCACAGTTCCGTTGGAACTGCCGCGGTCGCGAACGACTTACCCCTCGTCGGCCAGGTACACCTCGGCGTGCGACCGGCTCGACAGGTCGTCCAGCGCGATCTCCAGTTCCGGCAACCGGCCGATGCGCAGTTGGCACGCGGACGCCCACGTGCGCGGCACCGAACCGCTACCCGCAAGCGACAGGACGACGCGCGGCGATTCCATGTGGCTACTCACGGCGCGGTGCGCCGGCGGGCGGCAACCGACTCGGTTGTGGATTGTCGCTTTAGCCGTGGAGAACCGGGTTCCGCACGCCACCGCTCGCGCAGTGGCGATAGAGTCTAGAACACAAATCGCGGTGAGAATAGACGTGCGGGGGGCGGCTGTGCAGACGCGGCGAGAATTCCGACACTCGCGCCCGGCGCGAGTGTCAGCCGAACGCGAGCGAGGGGACTAAAGGTTAGCGGTTCCAGGGTTTCGCGTCGCGGTCGCGGCGGTCGTCCCGGTCGTCGTGATCGTCGTCGCGGTCGTCGCTATCCCGGCGGCCGCGGCGGTCGTCGTCGCGGTCGTCTTCGTCCTCTTCGTACCGGTCACCGCGCTCGCGGCGCTTGGCTTCCGCCGGGTTGACCGCGACCACGAACCCGATCACGAATATGAGGATCAGCACGCCGAATGCGCAGGCCAACTGAATGGCCGTCGTGGTGCCCCCGTGCTCCCGCTGGAACTGCTCGGGGTTGTCCAGCCCGCCCTTCGCGACCATGAACAGAGTGACGGCCGCGAGGGCGAGTGGGAATGGCGTGAGCGCGAGCGCACCGAGCAAGCGGGCGGGGATGCCGACGACGATTTTGTTTCTCGTTAGCGGCAACTTTCCGCGCACGAGCGCGATGATGCCGAAGATAGCCATCCCGATGTAAAGACACATGATGGTTCTCCGGTTGTGGGGACGTGCAAGATGATACGACCCGCGACCGCCCGCGACGCGGAGGGCGACCGGAATGTGGTCCGCCGCTCCGCGGCGGTCTTCTCGGCTGTCGGACCAAAGCGCAGACCGCCGCGGAGCGGCGGACCACACTCCAACCACGCTCACACCGCGGCGCGGCGGCCGGGCTTGGTCTGCCCCACGAAGCTCGACGGCTCCGCGCACCCGCCGGCGGTCGGGAGCATCTTGCCGGGGCTGCACCGCCCGTCCGGGTTGAACGCGGTGCGCAGGCGCACCATGAAATGCAGGTCGTCGGGCGTGAACATGAGCGGCATGAAGTCGATCTTCTCGACGCCGATGCCGTGTTCGCCGGTCACGCTGCCGCCGAGGTTGATGCACTCGGACAGAATCTCGTGGCTCGCGTCCATCACCTTCTTCACCTGCACCGGGTCGCGCTCGTCGAACATCAGGATCGGGTGAACGTTGCCGTCGCCGGCGTGGAACACGTTGCAGATGCCGAGGTTGTACTTCTTCGCGGTGGCCTGGATGTGCCGCATGATCTCCGGCAGCTTCGTGCGCGGCACGACGCCGTCTTGCGTGCAGTAGCTCGGATACCCCAGCCGGCCGATGGTGCCGAAGGCCTGCTTCCGCGCCTTCCACAGCGCCATGCGTTCGGCCTCGGTGTTCGCCTTGCGCACCTCGCGGGCCTTGTTCTTCTTCGCGATGCCTTCGATCCGGTCCGCCTCTTCCTGCAAGCCGGCGGTGAGGCCATCGACTTCCATAATGACGACGGCTTCCGCGTCGAGCGGGAAGCCGAACTTGAACGCGGCTTCGACGGCGGAGAGCATCGTCTTGTCCAACAACTCCAGCGCCGCGGGAACGATGCCGGCACCGATGATGTCGCTGATGGTGTTGGTGGCGTCGTCGATGGTCTCGAACACGCCGAGCAGCGTGCGGTACGCTTCCGGGTTCTTGGTGAGCCGCACCCACACCTTCGACACCACGCCGAACGTCCCTTCGCTGCCGACGATTGCGCCCGTGAGGTCGTAACCGGGCGTGTCCTCGGTCGGCCCGCCGCACACAACGACGCGGCCGTCCGGCAGCACGAGTTCGACGCCGAGGATGTGGTTGACGGTGACGCCGTACTTGAGCGTGTGCGGCCCGCCGGAGTTGGTGGCGACGTTCCCGCCGATGGTGCAAGCGCCCTGGCTGGACGGGTCCGGCGCGTAGTGCAGTCCGTGCGGCTTGAGCGCGTTGGTGAGCCACACGTTCACGACGCCCGGTTCGACGACCGCGTACCGGTCGCGGACGTTCACTTCCAGAATGCGCTTCATGCGTGCGAGTGCGATCATGACACCGCCGCCGACGAGGACGCACCCGCCCGCGAGGCTGGTGCCGGCCCCCCGCGCGAGGAACGACACGCCGAGTTCGTTGCACACTTTGACGATGCCGACGATGTGTTCGGTGGAGGTCGGGAAGACGACGACGTTGGGCTTGGTCTTGGCGATGGTGAACCCGTCGCACTCGTAAGCGGCCATGTCCGCCGCCGCGGTGAGCACGTTGTCGTTGCCGACAATGGCCTTCATCCGCGCGACCAGCGCCGCGTGATTCGGCGAGCCGAGAGTGTGAGCGACCGGAGGAGTGACGGGAGGGGTGAGGGTGTTCATGCTGTTAGTGTACCATCTGAGGGGATTACTCGGCCGCTGACATCCGACCGGAGGAACAGGAAATGAATCGCGTGTGTACCCTGCTTGTGCTGGTAGGGTTGATGAGCGTCGGGGCGAACCCCGCCTTCGCTCAACTGAAAGTCACCGAGAAGGAACCGATCGAGTTGACGTGGATCCTGCGCTCGACCTCCGTCATCGTGTTCACACCCGATGGTCAGAAACTGGCCGTGAGCGATCATGACGTTGACGGTCAAAGCGAGCCCGTGGGAATCTACCGCGTCGTGTTGTTCGACACGGCGACCGGAAAAGAACAGGCGGTCTTGCGTGCTCACCGCAAGTTCATCGGGGCCATGGCTTTCAACGCCGACGGCTCCGCTCTCGCAACTTGGGGTTTAGAGGACGTGATCAAGATTTGGGACGTCAAGGCGCGAAAGCAGACCTGCGTTCTCGAAGGTTTCTTCGAGGGCGGCCTCCACAAGTTCACCCCCGGTCCGGGGGAGTTGTGCTTCAGTCCGGACGGCAAGACACTGGCGTCGGTCGATTG
>CANLGS010000230.1 GCA_947490035.1 Gemmataceae bacterium | reverse complement strand
TGAACACTCCTCTCTTCGAGGTCAAGCAATGAAAATCACGGCACCGGTTCTCGCGGGGCGGTGGGTGCGGCTGGAACCGCTCGCGGAGGAACACCGCGACGGACTCCGCGCCGCGGCCGACGACGACCGCATCTGGGAACACATGGTCGGCCTCGCGCGCGGCGCGGAATTCGATCTGTGGTTCGATAACGCGCGCGCCGAGAGCGCGGCCGGGAAGCCAGCGGCGTTCGCGGTGCGCCGGGTTGCGACCGGCGAGTTGGTCGGCAGCACCGGCTACCTCGACCCGGTCCCGCAGCACAGGCGCGTCGAGATCGGTTCGACGTGGTACCGGCCGGATCAGTGGGCGTCCGCGGTCAACCCGGAGTGCAAACTGCTCCTGCTCGCACACGCGTTCGACACGCTCGAACTGAATCGCGTGTCGCTCGTCACCGACATCCTGAACGCGCGCTCGCAAGCGGCCATCGCGAAGCTCGGTGCGTCGCGCGAAGGCGTACTGCGGTCGCACATGCTGACGCGCGGCGGGCGGGTCCGCGACAGCGTGCCGTTCGCGATCACCGCGACCGACTGGCCGCGCGTGAAGGCCGGGTTGCTCGCGCGGCTGGCGAAGTTCTAGAACAACATCCCGACCTCACCACCCGCGGAGCCTTCGATGTCGCGTTGCCTGTGCGCGGAACTGTTCGGTACGTTCGTCCTCGTCTTCGCGGGCACCGGCGCCATCGTCTTCGACTCGGTCAACCCCGGCAAGATCGGGCACCTCGGCGTCGCGCTCACGTTCGGCCTCGTCGTGCTGGCGATGGCCTACGCGGTCGGCAGCGTGTCCGGCGCGCACCTGAACCCGGCCGTCACGGTCGGACTGTGGCTGGCGCGCCGCGTCCCCGGCCGGCAAGTGTTGCCCTTCGTTCTCGCGCAACTCGCGGGTGCGTTCGCGGCCAGCGCCCTCCTATTCGCGATGTACCCGCACCACGCGACGCTCGGCGCGACACTCCCGCACGGCCCGCCGTGGCACTCGTTCGTCCTCGAAGTCGGACTGACCGCGGTGCTGGTGTTCGTGATCCTCGCGGTCACAATCGCGGAGCCGTCGGTACGGGCGCTCGGCGGCATCGTCGTCGGCGCGGTCATCGCGCTGGAAGCCTTGTTCGCGGGGCCGATCTCCGGCGCGAGCATGAACCCGGCCCGCTCGCTCGCGCCCGCGATCATCTCCGGGAGCGTCGAGCACCTGTGGGTGTACGTCGTCGCGCCGCTGCTCGGCGCCGCGATTGCCATCCCGACGTGCGCGCTCATCCAACAACCCGGCTGCTGCCGCAAAGGAGCCTGCTCGTGAGTGATCGCAAGATTCGCGTGTTGTTCGTGTGCGTGGAAAACAGCAACCGCAGCCAGATGGCGCAGGCGTTCGCCGCGATGTACGGTGGCGACCGCGTCGAGGCGCTGTCGGCGGGTAGCCGGCCGAGCGGGAAGGTGAACCCGAAAGCGGTCGCGGCGTTGGCCGAACTCGGCTACGACTTGACTTCGCACGCCTCGAAGAGTGTGAGCGATTTCAACGGCACCGAGATCGACGCGGCCGTGACGATGGGCTGCGGCGACGCGTGCCCGCTGGTGAAGGCCGCGCGCCGCTACGACTGGCAAATCCCCGACCCGCGCGAGATGCCGCCGGAAGAGTTCCGCAAGGTCCGCGATCTGATCGGCGCGAAGGTGCGGGCACTGCTGGAGGAACTGGGCGCGTCGCCAAGTTAGCCGCGAGCCGGAGGCGAGCGTGCGCGCCGCGGCACACAACCTGCTTCTCCCTCACACAAAGGAGGGACGCATGGCGAACACACGACCCGAGAAGGCAAGCAACAGGGGGCTTACGCCCCCCGCTCGCCAAGAATACCGCAGCCCGACGTTCGACTACTCGCTCGACTTCACCACCACCGACTTCCGTAAGCACCCGGAACTATACAAGGTCGGCCGCGGCGAGGAGGGCGTGCTGCTCGTCGAACCGTACAAGGGCGAAATCCTCCCGCACTGGCGGTTCAAAACGCCGGCCATCGCGAAGGCGTCGGCCGCGGCGATCCACAAACTGTTACGCGCGTACAAGAAGGCCGGTGATTTCGTCGGCATGGACATGGCGCGGAAGTTCATCCAGATGGGCTACACCCGCGCCCGCCGGTACGCGAACCACACGGGCGGGCGGAAGTACGCCGCCGACGGCACCGAACTGCCCCGCACGAACGACCCGGTGAAGGCCGAAGCCGCCGCCGTCTTCTACGCGCTGTGGAAGCGCGTGGAGGCCGACGCCAAGTACGCGAAGCTCAAGGCCGAACACAAGAAGCGGTACGGGTAACGCCGCGCAACAGCGCGTGGCGGCGGTGCGGGCGAGTGGGTACAAAGAACCTACCCCCCGGTCAATCCCATGCGATATCAACACCTTGTCCTTGCACTCGTATTCGTCGGAGTCTGGGCCATGACCGCTGCTTCGGACGAAGGCATGTGGCTGCTCAGCGACCCGCCCCGGCAGCACCTCAAAGAGAAGCACAAGTTCGACCTCACGGACGCGTGGGTGAAGAACGCGATGCTCGGCTCGGTCCGCCTCAACAGCGGCGGGTCCGGCGGGTTCGTCTCCGCCGACGGGCTGTTCGTCACCAACCACCACGTCGCGGCCGATTCGCTCCAGAAACTCAGCACGCCCGGAAAGGACTACATCCGCGACGGCTTCTACGCGGACACCCGCGACAAGGAACTGAAGTGCCCGGATCAAGAGATCAACGTGCTTCAGGAGATCACCGACGTGACGAAGGAGGTGAACGCCGCGGTGAAGCCGGAGATGAGCGCGGGCGAAGCGTTCGCAATGCGGCGCGCCACAATGGGGCGAATCGAGAAGGAGTCGCTCGACAAGACCGGGCTGCGGTCGGACGTGGTCACGCTCTACAACGGCGGGCAGTACCACCTCTACAAGTACAAGAAGTACACCGACGTGCGGCTGGTGTTCGCGCCGGAACGACAGATCGCGAGCTTCGGCGGCGATGTCGATAACTTCGAGTACCCGCGAATGAACCTCGACGTGGCGTTCTTCCGCGCCTACGAGGACGGCAAGCCGGCGAAGACGCCGCAGTTCTTCACGTGGAGCGAGACCGGCCCGGCGGGCGGCGACCTCGTGTTCGTCACCGGTCATCCCGGCACCACGCAGCGCCTGGAAACGCTCGCGCGCCTGAAGCACCGCCGCGATTACACGCTGCCGTACACGCTGTACCGGCTGCGCACGCTGGAAGCCGCGCTCAAGCAGTACAGCGAGCAGAGCGGCGAGAACGCGCGGCAGGCCGGGACCGACCTGCACAGCGTCGCGAACGCCCGCAAAGCGTTCAGCGGGCAACTTCAAGGTCTGCTCGACCCGAAGATTATGAAGCAGAAGCGGGACGCCGAGCGCGGGTTCGTCGAATCGCTGGTGGCACTCAAATCGCGAGTGATGATGACCCCCGGTCCGATCGACCCGCGGTGGAACTCCGCGTACAACGACACGCTCGACGCGCTGGAGAAGATCGAATCCGTGCAGCGCGCGCTCCGCGGGTTCGAGAAGGAACACGCGCTGCTCGAAACCGGGCACGCGTTCTTCACGCCGCTGTTCGGCATCGCACGGCACTGCGTCCGCATGGGCGACGAACTGCCCAAGAAGTCCGCCGACCGGCTGCGCGAGTACCGCGACAGCAACCTCGAATCGCTCAAGTACCAACTCTACAGCCCGGCCCCGATGTACCCGGAGTTGGAACGCGCCAAACTCGCAACGTCGCTCACGTTCCTGGCGGAGAACCTCGGCGGCGAACACCCGCTCGTGAAGCTCGCGCTCGCGGGGAAGAACCCGGCGACGCGCGCGGAGGAGTTGATCGCGGGGACGAAGCTGTTCGACCCGGCCGAGCGCAAGAAGCTTGTCGGCGAGCCGGGGGCTAACGCCCCCGGAGTTCGGCCCATCGACGCGAGCAAGGACCCGCTCATCGTTCTCGCGAAGGCGATCGACGCGGAGGCGCGCAAGTTGCGCACGCGGTACGAGAACGAGATCGAAGAGCCGGAACGCCAGGGCTACGCGGCGCTCTCCGGCGTGCGCTTCCTCACCTACGGCAACACGGTCGCGCCGGACGCGACGTTCACGCTTCGGCTCGCGTTCGGCACCGTGCAAGGGTACGAGGTCGGCGGCGAGAAGTTGAACTTCCACACCACGTTCGGCGAGGCGTTCGACAAGTCCGCGAAGCTGGAGGGCAAGGAGCCGTTCGACCTGCCGAAGCGGTGGCTCGACGGCAAGGACAAACTCGACCTGAAGACGCCGTTCAACTTCGTCTCGACGGCGGATACGATCGGCGGCAACAGCGGCAGTCCGGTGTTGAACCGCGCGGGCGAGTTGGTGGGCATCAACTTCGACCGCAATCGGCACGGGCTGGTGCGCAACTTCGTGTACACCGACGTGCAGGCGCGGCACATCGCGGTCCACTCGAAAGCCGTGTTGGAGGCGCTTCGGAAGTTGTATCCGGCCGCGCCGCTCGTCAAGGAACTGACGGGGAAGTGACACGAGAAGAAAAGAGCCGCAGATGACGCAGACGGACGCAGATTAAAGGCAGCAGAGAAACAGTGCTTTGAAGAACTCTGCCTCTTGGTCTTATCTGCGTCCGTCTGCGTCATCTGCGGCTCTTCTCTTCTGTACGGAGTTGACCATGCTTCGCCTGCTTCCACTTTTGGCGTTCGCGCTTCTGCCCGCGGCGATTGCGGCCCCCGTGCCGGCGCCCGCGCCGCCGCGCCCGGAGTTCGGCGCTAACGGGTTGCTCACCGAGGTCGAACTGGAGAAAGTCGAGTTCGATTCGCGATTGGTGAAGGAGGACGAGCGCGTTCTGGAGAAGGAACTCGAAGAGGTGAAGAAGGTTCGGGAGGTGAGGAAGGATGAGAAGGAGCGCGGGAGAAAGAGCGGTCGGAGAACCCGTTCGATGTGGCCGTTCACATCCCGCGAGCCACGTTCCGCGAGGGCGGTCCGGCCCCGGCGTACTTCGTGTTGCGGAACAACCGCGCGCGAACTCGGGCTGCGCTCGCGCCTCGACTTGTGCCCCGAACCGCGTCTGTACGGCGGCTCGACCACGTTCGACATCCGCGACCGCGCGACCGGCAAGTCGGTGGTCACGCGACTCGCCGCCTGCACCCACTGCGGCGGCGGTTCGCTCGTGGATGTGCCCGCGGACGGCTACTACTGCCTCGAAGTGGACGTGAACCACCTCGCCGGGCAGGTGCTGCCGCCGGGCCGGTACGAGGTCGCGTGGGGCTACCGCCAGTTCCGCGCCGCGCCGGTGTCGTTCACGGTGATCGAACGCGACAGCGGCAAACCGGCGCCACTGGCGAAGCGCCCGGCCCTACGGTTCTTCCACCTGCGCGAGGGCGACGGGGACGAGAACGGCTTACAGGCCGAGCGCGAGGACCGGGCAATCTGTTGGGCCGACTCCGATCTTGAATGGGTTCACGCCAGCGGCCTGGCCGCGGCGCTCGCGGTCGGGCAGGTCGGCGTGTACGTGCCGGACATCTACACCATCCCGGCCGCAGACAAGTTGATCGAAGCGCGGGTCGAGTGGAAGCCGTACCGCGACGGCGACCGCGTAGCAATCACCCTCAGCGCCGCGGTCGCGGGGAAAATGGTCGAGTTCGATGAACTGCCGCAACTGTACCTGCAACTCGAAACGCCGGCGAATTCGGAAGACGGCAACGAACGCGAGTTGGGCGAACGCAAACGTGCCGCGAAAGACGCGTTGCAACTGCGCACGCCGCTGACAATCGAAGTTCGCCTACCGGACGACTGGCGCTCGCGCGTCGGCCCGAACGGGTCCGCTCGCGTGTCGGTGTTGGTAGTCTCGAAGGAACTCGAACTGCCTCGCGGCGACCTTCGCGCGATCAAGCAGCTTGATAGGCTGTACAAGCTCAACGCGGACGAAGTGCCGGTGTGGTCCGGCGTGGTTCGCACTGCGCCGACCGCGCGGCACCTTCCGCTGCCGATGTTCGCAAAGCCCACTCGCTGAGGTTGTCCCAACGGGGGCGCCGCGTCACAATGCGAGCGGCCCCACGGAGCGCATCAATGTCAACAGCAATCGCGATGCCCAAGCCGAAGACCAAGTTCCGCACCCTTGCCGACGTGCAAGAACGGCTCGGCCACATCCCCGAATCGCGCATCCTCTCGTTCCCCGCGCCGGGTACAGCCACCATTCAGGACTTGCTCGACGGGTCCATTACCGGAGATCGCTTGCACGAACTCGTTGAAGGCATCCTTGTGGAGAAAGGCATGGGCTTCCGCGAAGGCTTCTTGGGGCTGTGGATCGGCACCATCCTGAACGAATACCTGCAACAGCACAACATCGGACTGGCCGCCGGTGCTGACGGGATGATTCGGTTCAACCTCGATCTGGTGCGCGTCCCGGATGTGTCGTTCATACGGTGGGACAGCGTGGACGACCCTGCCGAGATCGAGAACCCGGCGGGCGCGTTTCTGGAAGTGCCGCCGGATTTGGCCGTCGAGGTGATTAGCCCCAGCAACACGCGGCGCGAGATGGAGATCAAACTCGCGGAGTACGCGAAGGCGGGCGTGAAACTGGTGTGGTACGTGGACCCGGAGCGGAAGGAAGTGGACGTGTACCCGAAGGGGAATCCGAAGCGCAAGAAGACGCTCGGCGTGACC
>CANLGS010000229.1 GCA_947490035.1 Gemmataceae bacterium | reverse complement strand
TTGCATCTTCGCGGCGCGGCTGATAGCCTGAACCTCACATCCCAATCGTTCCACTGCGCCCCCGCGAGGCTCCAACGTGGTCGAAGTGTCGTGCCCGCACTGCGGGGTGAAACTCAAAGCCCCCGAAGACCGCATTGGCAAGAAGGCCAAATGCAAGAAGTGCCGCCAACCGTTCCGCGTACCCGGACCGATTCCGATGGCGGAGTCGGTCGGCGAGCCGCAGATGCTCAGCGCGCTCGGCACACCCGCGCTGCCGCTGCCCGACGACGACGAGGACGACCGGACCGAACTCATGACGGCGGACCAGATGCCGCCGCTGCCGCCCATTCCGCCGCCCAAAGCCAAGCCCGTGCCGGCACCTGGGAAAAGCGTCGCGGCGCTCCCCTCCGCCGACCCGTTCGACTTCGGGAAGCCGGCCGCGCCTGCACCCGCACCGACCGCGAAGCCGGCGTTCGGGTCCGCGAAGCCCGCCGCGCCTGTGCCTGTGCCCGTCGCGAAAACGGCACCGCCGGCGGCGAAGCCCGCGTCCGGTGCCGCCAAAGCCGCCGCGCCCGCGCCGGTCGCGAAACCGGCCGCGCCCAAACCCGAACCGCTCGAAGACATCCCGTTCGACGAGCCGCTGCCGCCGAAGGCCAAGGCGAAGGCGAAGGCCGCGCCCGCGGCGGAACCGCTGCCGGAACCGGCGCCGGCCGCCGACAACGCGTTCGCCTTCGGTTCCACCGACGAACCCGCCAGGCCCAAGAAGGCGAAGGGCCGCGACGAGGAACCGGAGAAGCCAAAGGCGCCCGCGAAGGCGAAAGCGAAACCCGCGCCGGAACCCGAACCCGCGGCGGCCGACGCCGCGTTCGCCTTCGGGTTCAGTGACGAACCCATTCCCGATGACGAGACGCCGCGCCGCAAGAAGAAGCGCGAACCGGTCGGCGACGACGAACCCGAAGAACTCCCCGCCCAGAAGAAAAAGAATCGCGACGGGGACGAACCCGAAGGCGAAGAGGCCGAGGACAAGCCGCGCTACCGCCGCCAGGAGAAGGGCAGCGGGATGGGCAAGGCGCTGCTGCTCACCGGCATGGCCGCCTTCCTCGCGCTCGGGCTGGGCATCGCCGCCATCGTCGTTTACAAGAAGAACAACCGGCCGGAACCGGTCAAGGAAGAGAAGAAGAAGGAAGAGCCGGAACCGCCCGCGCCGCCGGTCGTGGTTCCGCCGGTCGTGGTCCCACCGAAGGTCGAGCCGAAACCGAAGGACAAGGTCGAACCGCCAAAGGAGAAGGAACCCGATCCGAAGCCGAAGGAGAAAGCGAAGGAACCCTAACCAATCTCGACTCCAGAACGGCCTCGGGAAGTGAGAGTAGCCCGCCACTCCGTGGCGGCTCTTCCCTGTCGCGCTTGAGAACACAGAAGAGGAGAACCGCCGCGGAGTGCCGGGCTACTCTCCGAACCGGTATTCGCCGGCGTGCGCGGTGTTCTTGTTTTAGGTAAGATGGTGTCGCGGAACCGAATCGCGCGGACCGGCGTCCAACCGGTAGTGCGCTACCGACCACAAGGTCATTCCAACGGGAGAGTTCTGATGTTTCAGCGGACGACGGCCCTCGCGGCACTCGCGGCGGGCATCCTCGGGCTGGCCGCGATGAGCGCCACCGCCCAGCCGGAAAAGAAGGCCAAACCGGAAGACCAGGCGAAGGCGAAGAAGGCGCTGCAAGAGGTGCAGGACTTCATCGGGATGTGGAACTTGGAGGGGCAACAGAAGATCGGCACGAAGGCCGAGGCGTGGCAGGAGAAGGTGACTTGGGGCTGGAAGTTCAAGGACGGCGACGCGTGGATCACCGTCTCGTTCTCCCAGGTTAAGGGCAAAGAGGTCACCGAGGGCAAGGGCAAGCACTTCAACAGCGGCGAGTTGAAGTACAACTTGGAAAAGAAGAAGTACCTGCTCACCCTCGTCCCGACCGTGAAGGGTGAGGAGCCCCAGACGTTCGAGGGCGACTACGCGAAGGGCGCGCTGAAGGTCGAGCGCAAGGACGCGAAGACCGGCGACGTGTACCGGCTCACCCTGAACACCGTCTCCGAGGGCATTAAGTTCGCCTTCAAGTACGAGAAGCAGGACGGCGGGAAAGGTCCGTTCTCCGCGGCCCACGCGATGCTCGGCATCAAGGACGGCGTCGCCATCGGCGGCCCGAAGAAGCCCGAGTGCATCGTCTCCGGCGGCAGCGCCAACATCTCCGTCACCTACAAGGGAGCAACGTACTACGTGTGCTGCTCCGGCTGCCGCGACGAGTTCAACGCCGCGCCCGAGAAGTACGTGAAGGGCAAGTAGCACCGACGAAAGAGAAGGTAAAAGGTAAAAGGTAAAAGGTAAAACGACAGAGACGACCGCGCAGTCTTGCTGCTGATCCTCTCTGCCTTTTACTTTTTACCTTTTACCTTTTACATTCTCTGCTTTCCTCATCCTCCTTCCGCCTTCGCTGTTTCGCTCAAGCTCCACATCCCTCCCGGTCGATCTCATGGAGTGGTGCGCCGCGTTCCGGTGCGCCGCGAGGAGGTCAGCCGTGCGACCCAAACACACCCTGATGGCCGCGCTCGGGCTGTCCGCCGCGTTCTTCCTCGCGCTGGCGCAACCGGCCCGCACGCAGGACGGGCCGTTCGACGGCCTCCAACCGCACTACTGGCCGCACCGCTCGTTCGGCATCCCGGTCGTGCCCGAGACGATCGCCAACCTTCCGAACAAGCCGACCCACCTCCAACTCTACTACTCGCTCGCCCGCGGCCCGTTCCAGAAGGGGCCGAAACTGGCCGTCGGCGCGCTCAACGAGATTGATCGCGGCAAGAAGGGCATCGTGTTCGACGCGCCGCGCGACGGCGACTACGAGTTCGCGGTGCAGTTCGTGTACGCCAACGGCAGCGTCATGCCGGAGGCGGCGGCGCTGGCGCCGGAGGTGCGCGTGGTCATCGACACCGTGCCGCCGCGGGTGCAACTCGCGGCCGTCGGCAACGGCGCCGAGTGGCGCGGCGCCGACGACAACCTGGACCCGAACGGCGTCACCCTCCAGTGCAAGTGGCCGACCAGCGCCGACTGGACGACCGTGAAGCGGCCGGGCGGCGGCGCGTTCCGCGCCACCGACAACTACGCCTGGCAGATTCCCATCGGCAAGACGCTGGACGTGCGCGTGTCGGCCAAAGACCGCGCCGGGCACGAGGGACTATCGGCGGTAGTGCGCGTCCCGGCGGAAGCCGGCGGCACGGTCGGGCTGCCCAAGGCCGGCGGACCGGCGTGGGCCGGCGGCGGAACCGGCGGCGCGGCCCTGCCACAACCGCGCATCGACTATGTGAACGCGCTCGAGTTCGACGTGGACTACACCGTGCAGCGCATGGGCCGCAGCGGTGTGCAGGCCGCGCACCTCTACGTCCTGAAGGACCAGGGCGACTGGTCGCTGGTCAAGCGCCACCCGGTCAAACTCATGCCCGACGACAAGGGGCCGCACGCGCTGTCGCTGCCATTCAAAGCCGAGCGCGAGGGACTCTACGGTTTCTACATCATCCCGGAAAGCGGCGCCGGCAAGCGGTCCGACGACCCGAAGAAGGACGACCCGCCGATGGTGCTGGTGGTGGTGGACACCACGAAGCCGAAGGTGGAGATTACCGGCGTGCAGGTCAAACCGGGCGGCGTGCGTGGGCCGCTGGTCGAGATCACCTGGACCGCGTTCGACCTGAACCTGATGGCGCAACCGGTGAGCCTGGAGTGGTCGCTGGACAAGACCGCGGTGAAGTGGAACGAGATCAAGTACCGGCTCGACAACACGCTCAGCGCGACCAGCGGGCGCTACGCGTGGGACATCCCCGACGAGAAGTTGTGGAAGTTCTACGTCCGCGCGCGGGCGGTGGACAAGGCCGCGAACGTGGGCGAACACGTGTGGGGCCAGGAGGTGATCGTCGATCTGGAGAAGCCTTTAGCGACAATCGAAGGCGTCCGCCGCGGCCCGCCGGGTACGCCCGCGCCGAAGGCGCCGGGCGGTTCCGACGGCCCGGCGCTGCCGGGTCTGCCGCCGGTCCGCGAGTAGGGCGAAGGGTTGGTTGGGAACTTTCCCGCCCCGCGGCACCGGCTTTGCTGTCCCTACCACTTCGCGCTTGGCTCCGCCCCCGAAGTGGTACACCCGATGCCCTCGACCTGGCTCGTTCAACTCGACCAAACCCTTTCCTCGTACTCCATTCTCACCGCGCTCGTCGTGGTCGGCGTCCTCGTCGCGCTGCTCGACCGGTCCGGCGTCCTCGGGTGGGCGCTCGACCTGTTCGGCCGCGCGACCCGCTGGGCGGTGCGCGGCGGGTTCCGCGTCTGGGAGCGGTGGCTCTCGTGGGCGAACTGGTGGGTGTACCTGCTGCTCGCCCTCGCGCTGCTCGTCGTCGGCGGGGTGGCCGCGCGCCCGCTGCCGGCCGTCGCGCTGGTGTGCGCCGCGCTGACGCTGACGATGGGCGTCTCGACGTGTCTCGCCTACATGTTCATTGACGTGGAACGGTACGAGGTCGAGCGCGGCCGGAAGGCCGTTCACAACCCCACGAAGGGACAAGACCTCGCCGCCAACGTGGCGCTCTACGGTCACCGCGTCGGCGTGCCGCTGCTGATCGCCGCCGCCGCCGGCGTGATCGGCGGGTTCGTGCTGCTGAACCAGGGGTTCTACGAGAGCGTCGGCCGCGGGTGGTACAAGGTGGACGCCGACAGCCGGCCGGGCTTCATCGACTTCCTTACCTACGCCGTCATTAACCTGCTCAGCCTGGTGGACATCCTCAACGTGGCCGATTCGCGCCACCTGCTGCACGCGACGTTCGTGAAGAAGGGCGACTGGCCGGCGGCCGTCATGCTCGGCGCGTTCCGGTCGTTCTTCACACTGATCCTGCTTCAACAGGTGTTCGCGTCGGTGCGCCAGGGGCGGCTGTTGTCCGAGACGATTGCCGACTGCTGGAGTCCGCACGAGCCGATCCACGACCGCGCCCGCAACGCGCTGCCGCAGTTCGGCGCGAACGCCGTTGGTCCCGTTCTACTCTCCCTGCTCGAAATGACATCGCTCACGAAGGAGCAGCGCGACCAGTTGCCGATCATCCTGGCCGCGATCGGGCCGTCCACGATTCCAACTCTCATCCGGCACCTGAGCGACCCGCACGAACACGTCCGCGCGGTGGCTGCGGCTGCCCTCGGTCACCTCGGCGCGCGGGAAGCGACGGCGGAAGTCGCGGCGCTGGTCGCGGACGCGAGCGACCTCGTCCGGGTGAGCGCGGTCGATGCGCTTGGGCTGCTCGCGGCCGCGGGCGTTCAGGCCGAACGGCGGCGCGCGGTGCGCCGGCCGCGCCGCGCCGGGCCGGGCGGTGGCAGTTCCTCCGCCGCGGGCAACCGGTCGCGGCGGACTGGAACCCGACCGCGGCGGCCGTCGCGGCCTTGCGCCAGGCGCTGGGCGACACCCTCGCGTCGGTGCGCGGACAGGCGGCAGCCGCACTCGGCCGCGCGGGTAGCGCGGCGGCCGACACCGCGGACGTACTCGCGACCCTGCTCCAGGACGCGGACGAGACGGTGCGCTGCCGGGCGGCCGAGGCGCTGGGTCAGGTCGGCGGCGCGCCGGAGCAACTGGTGGCCGCGCTCGACGACCCCGCGGCGCCGGTGCGCGCCGCCGCCGCGCGCGGGCTAAAGGGGTTAGGGCGGCGCGCCGGCGGTGCCGTGCCCCGGCTGATCGAGTTGCTTCAGGACCGCGACGAAGCCGTGCGCGCCGCGGACAGCGAAGCGGTGACCGCGGCCGGACCGCTCAACGACGACTCGACAATCAAGCTGGCCGAAGGGCTGTCCAGCCCGGACACGGTGGTTCGCGCGAACGCGGCCGAGGCGCTGGGCACGGTGGACGCGCCCGCCGAACACGCGGCCCCGCCGCTGGTCGAAGCGCTCACGGACCACAACGACACCGTTCGGGCGAAGGCGGTCGAGACGCTCGGGAAGATCGGCGAGTCGGCCGCGGCGGTCGCGGTGCCGAGTCTGGTTCGCGCGCTGCGCGACCGCGACAGTTGGGTGAGCGCGCTGGCGGCCGAGGCGCTGGGCGAGATGGGCGGGGGCGAAGGCGTGGTGTCCGGTCTGATCCGCGCGCTCGGCCACGTGAACGCACAGGTGCGTGCGAATTCGGCCGGCGCGCTCGGCAAGCTGGGCGCTGGGGCCCGCATGGCGCGGCCCGCACTCGAACGGGCGACCGCGGACGAGGACGGCGGCGTGCGCGCCGAAGCCGTGCGGGCGCTGGGCGCGCTCGGTCCGCCGCCGCCGGCGACGCTGGCGCTGATTCGCACGGCGGTCGCGGACCCGGACCCGCTCGTGCGTGCCGCGGCGGCCGCAGCCGCCATCGGTGCGTGGGAACCGCCGCCGGACGGCGTCATCGCCGACCTGCTCCTGCTCCTCCGCGACCCGAACGATCAGGTCAAGGTGCAGGTGTGCGAGGTTCTGTCGAAGTCGGCCGCTCTCGACGCGACGTTCGTCGAAGGACTTAGTCAGGTACTCGCGGAAGACGATAGCGCGTGGGTTCAGGCGTGCGCCGCGCTGGCGCTGGGGCGCATCGGCGAGGGGGCGGCGTCGGCGGGCGCCGCGCTACTGCTTTGCACGACTCATTTTCTCTGGTGGGTTGAAGGGTGGTCTTTGTGTTGTTGCTTGGCTTGTTGGAGGAGTTTGTGAACTGAGGTGTGTGCCCCGGACTGTTTTGCTTTCGCTTGG
>CANLGS010000228.1 GCA_947490035.1 Gemmataceae bacterium | reverse complement strand
CCCGCCCTTCCCCCGCATACCATCATCCTTCACGCCTCCCACGTTGAAGGGTGCTCCCCATGCCGCGCCTCTCCCTCGCGTTTTGTCTCGCACTTCTGGCACTCGCGCACGCACAGCCCGCGTCCGCGCAGAAGGAGTTCGGCTTCGACAACCGTAAGGGGTCGGGGCAGCCGTACCTCAAGCCCGAAGAGTCGCTCAAGAAGATCAAGGTGCCCGACGAGTTCGAGGTGAAGCTGTTCGCCGCCGAACCGAAGGTGGTGAACCCGGTCGCGTTCACGGTGGACGAGAAGGGCCGCATCTGGGTCGTCGAGTGCTACGAGTACCCGAAGCGGACGGCGAAGGGCAAGGCGCCGCGCGACCGCATCCTCATCCTCGAAGACACCACCGGCAACGGCGTGTGCGACAAGGTGACCGTGTTCGCGGAGGGCAAGGACTTCCCCGTTACCGAGGAACGCAAGAAGGCCGGGCTGGGCGCGTTCGACCTCTGCACCGGCATCGAAGTCGGCAACGGCGGCGTGTACGTCGGGGCCGCGCCTTATCTTTTCTTTATCGAGAATGCGAACGACAAGCCGGGCAAGTTTGAAGTGCTGCTCAAAGGCTTCGGCAGTCAGGACACGCACGAAACGCTGAACACCTTCCAGTGGGGGCCGGACGGCTGGCTGTACGGGCTGCACGGCATCTTCACCAACTCCGCGGTGAAGCCGGGCGACCAGCTCGACGGCCCGGAGGCGCGCATCAACGGCGGCATCTGGCGCTACCACCCGAAGCAGAAGAAGTTCGAGATCTTCGCGGAGGGCACGTCGAACCCGTGGGGCATGGACTGGCGCAACACCGACGGGCAGTTCATCCTCGCGTGCTGCGTCATCCCGCACCTGTACCACATCGTTCCGGGCGGCGTGTACAAGCGGCAAGCGGGCACCAGCTTCAACTCGCACGCGTACAGTTACCTCAACGAAATCTGCGACCACACGTTCCACAAGGAATCGGGCTGGGCGCACGCGGGTCTCATCTCGCTCGACGTGCCGCACATGCCGAAGCGGTTCCAGAACAGCGTGATCTTCGGCAGCATCCACGGCTGCAGCCTCAAGCAGAACATCCTGAAGCCGAACGGCAGCACGTTCACCGCGACTCGCGGGGACGATTTCCTCGTGAGCGCCGACAAGAACTTCCGGCCGATCAACATGAAGTGGGGTCCGAACGGCGACATCTACCTGATCGACTGGCACGACCAGAACCCGTGCCACCAGACCAACCCCGACGACTGGGACTACGAACGCGGCCGCATCTACCGCATTCAGTTGAAGGACACGAAGACGAAGAAGCCGGAGGACTTGGGGAAGAAGACGGACAAGGAGCTGATCGACATGTTGACCAGCACCAACCCGTACCAGGCGCGAACATCGCTGCGGTTGCTCGGCGAACGCCTGCGCGGGAAGGACGACGCATCGATCGCGAAGGAGTTGAAGAAAGAGCAGGACCATTTCATCCGGCACGCCGCCCTCGCACAAAGCGGGTTGTACGAGAAGGAGAATGAAGAGTTCATCGGGGCCGCGGCGCTCATCAATCCGGCTGCTCTGGCACGGCTCCCGAAGGAACTGTACCCAACCTTCGCACTGATGCACCGCGCGATCGGCGACTCCGCTATTCCCCCAGCCAAGACACTTCCGTACCTGACCGAAATCGCCAAGTCCGTTCAGTCGCCAGGAGTCCGACGCGAACTCGCTTCGGCAGCCCTTCGGCTCGCCGACAAGCACGACGTGACGCCGCTGCTTCGCGCGCTGATGGCCCGCAAGGAGGACGCGAAAGACCCGGTGATCCCGCAGCTCGTGTGGCTCGCTTACGAGAAGGTATTAATGAAGGCGAGCCGGGGGCCGAACTCGCGTGGCTCGCGGAGGAGGCGCCCAAGAACGAGTTCGTCCGCGACTCCATCGTTCCCAAAGTCATGCGCCGGCTCGTCGCCACCGGGCAGCCAAGCGACCTGAAGTTGTGCATCAAGTTCGTTGCGGAGCTACAAGACGCCGCGGCTCGTGAGAAGGCGCTAGAAGGGCTGGCGCTCGCGCTCGACAAGCAGTCCGTGAACGCGCCCGAAGGCTGGGCCGCGCTGCAAGCGGAGATCGCGAAGGAGAACAACGCGAAGCTCGTCGCGCTCGCGAACAAGCTCGCGGTGGTGTTCCGCGACCCGGCCGCGCTGAAGCGCGCGATTGCCGCCGCGAGCGATGCCAAGCTCACGACCGAGGCACGCACCGAAGCCGTGCGGCAACTGGCGTCGATCCGCGCCCCGGAAACCGTCGCGCTCCTGCTGAACCTCGTTCGCAAGGACGCGTCCGACGCGGTACGCGGCGAAGCGGCCCGCGCGCTCGCGGCGTTCGATGCCGCGACCATTCCCGCCGCGCTGCTCGCCCGCTGGAAAGACTACCCGAAGGAAATCCGCCCGGACGTGGTGAACACGCTCGCGACCCGCAAAGAAGGCGCGAAGGCGCTACTTCAAGCGATGGCCGACAAGACCGTTGCCCGCGAGGAAGTGACCGACAACACCATCCTCCGCATTCAGGCGTTCAACGACAAAGACCTGAACACGCTCATCGAGAAGGCGTGGGGCCGCACGCGCGCGACACCGGCCGACCTCGCGAAGCTCATCGACAAGACGCGCGACTCGCTGTACGAAGCGCCCGCGTCGTTCGCACGCGGCAAACTGGTGTTCGAGAACAGTTGCGGGAAGTGTCACAAGTTCGACGGCAAAGGCGCGGAGGTCGGCCCGCCGCTCGACGGGGCCGGCCGCAACATCGAGTACATCCTCGTGAACGTGCTCGACCCGAACCGCGTCATCGGTGCGCCGTACTTCCTGCGCACCGCGCGCCTGACCGATGACACCGTGTTCTCCGGGCTGCTCGCGGAGGAGGACGACAAGACCATCACGCTGAAGCTCGAAAACGCGGTGCTGAAGAAGATCAAGAAGGAAGACCTCGCGGAGCCGGTGCGCGTCGCGGAGAAGTCGCTGATGCCCGAAGGGCTGGGCTACAACATGACCGTGCAGGACTTCCGCGACCTCGTGCGCTACCTGATGGCGAACCAGTTCATGACCGACGTGAAGGTGAACGGCACCGAGCTGCGCGCCGGCGTACCGGGCCGGTTGGTGCTGCCCGACACGAAGGGCGCGCCGGCGGTGGTCGAAGCGGAAGTCACCGCGCCCGCGGAGATGAAGACGAAGGTGCTGATCGGCTCGACCTCTGACTACGAAGTGCGGTTAGACGGCAAGGTGATCGCGACCGGCAAGGGCGCGGGCAAGGAGGTGCGCCCCGACCGCGACGGCTTCGACGTGACATTGCCGGCCGGCAAGCACACGCTGGCAGTCGTCGTGAAGGGCGGTGGCCCGAACGCGGTGTACGCGCGGTTCCTCGACCCCGACCGCAAGCTGAAGTACCCCGACGCGGGCGAGAAGAAGTGACCCGCGGTTGGCGAGGCGGTGATCGTCTCGCCAACCGGTTGACTGCGTTGTGTCTGAAGTTGTGTCGCGGCCCCTTCACCCCTTACTTCTGATGCCAATGTCCGAGAAACCCACGATCCTCGTTCAACTCGACACCGATGCGCTGCCGAGCGTGTTCGACCGCGTCGTCGCGGTGGACGCGGGCGTGCAGCACATCTTCAGCTACGGCGGGGTGACGCCGCAGAACGTGATGCCGCTCGTCCACGGGTGCATCTTCACGCGCGGCGGCAAAGACCTGTGCCGTACCGCCATCTTCGTCGGCGGCTCGGACGTGACACTCGGCGAAGCGGTTCTCGCCGAAGTGAAGAAGCACCTCATCCCGCAGTACGGGTTGAGCGTGTCGCTGATGCTCGATTCCAACGGGGCGAACACCACCGCGGCGGCGGCCGTTCGCGCGGCGGGCCGGCACCTCGATCTCAGTCGCGCGAAGTCGCTCGTCCTCGGCGGCACCGGTCCGGTCGGGCAGCGGGTCGCGCGCCTGCTCGCGCGCGCCGGCGGCAACGTCCGGCTCGGCTCGCGCCAGAAGGAGCGCGCCGAAGCGGTGTGCGCCGCGATCCGCGCGCACGCCCCCGGCGCGGACATCGAAGCCGTGAGCGTGGCCTCCAGTTCCGACGCCCCGCTCGCGCTCGACGGGCGCAACCTGGTGGTCGCGGCGGGCGCCGCGGGCGCGGTGCTGCTGCCGAAGAAGTTGCGCCACGCGTGCAAGGCGCTGAAGGTGGCGATCGACCTGAACGGCGTGCCGCCGGCCGGCATCGAGGGCGTCGAACTCCCCGACAAGGGCGCCGACCGCGACGGCCACATCTGCTACGGCGCGCTCGGCGTCGGCGGCACCAAAATGAAGGTTCACAAGGCCGCGCTTCACAAGCTCTTCGAGTCGAACAACGCCGTACTGGATGTCGAAGAGGTGTACGCGCTCGCGCTGCTGCTGCCTTGAGAGTAGCCCGCCACTCCGCGGCGGTTCTTCGCATTTGTCTTGGTGGCACAGACATTCCTGTTTGTGCGGTCGGCCGCTCGAAGCACACAGACAGGAATGTCTGTGCCACAAGAGCAGAACCGCCACGGAGTGGCGGACTACACTCAATTCGACTCGACACCCCCGCCTCAAATCCCGCATCATCCGCCGCCCACTTCCAACTGGAGCGGCCGATGTCAGCCCGACGGTTCGCCTTTGTCCTCGCCCTCTCGTTCGGCCTGTCCGCGGTGTCGTCCGCCGGCCCCATCGCGTTCACCTACACCGCCACCGGGTACGTGACCCCGCCGCCCGGCGCGGTTCCCTTTTACAGCCCCGGCGACGTGACGTTCGCGCTCGCCCCGCCAGGCGCCGCGAGCGGGTCGAACCCGGTCGAACTCGGCACGGTGACGTTCGGCCCGACGCCCGGCCCGCTGGCGCCGGACACGTACACCGCGTACATGCCGTTCGTCGTGTCCGTGGTCGTGAGCGATTCGGCCGGCCGCGTCGCGGCGCTGGACCTCGCGGGCGGCGCGACAGACGACTGGGTGTACCGCTCGTGGGACGGGCGATGGCTGAACGATTCGCACCGGCTCGAACTCGGCGACTCGTACCACGAGAACGCGAGCGACACTTCGACCATCCTCGGCGACACGCGGTACACGCTCGCGGTCCGACCCGAGAACGACGCGCAAGCGGGCGTGTACACGCTCACCGCGACGGCGCTCACGCCGGAACCGGGCACCTTCGCGCTCGCGGCCCTCGGCCTCGTCCCGCTCGCCCTCCGGCGGTTCCGGCGGAAGTAATAAACTTCCTTCATGTCACGCATAGCCGGTTGTGATCCGGGAACCTCGTCGCTCGACATGCTCGCGCTCGAAGACGGGCGCGTCGTCGCGCAGGTGCGCATCGAGCCGGACGAACTGCGCGCCGACCCGACCATCCCGGTTCAGTGGCTCCGCGCCGAAGGCCCGTTCGACTTGATCGCCGGTCCGTCGGGTTACGGTCTGCCCCTCGTTCGCGCCGCGGATTGTACCGACGCGCGACTGAACCTGATGTCGCTGGTGCGGCCCGACGAGCGCGCCGCGAAGGGCGTGGGCGGCTTCTCCGCCATGCTCCGCGCGCTGCGCGACAGTGGTCTGCCGGTCGTGTTTCTGCCGGGCGTAATCCACCTGCCGACCGTTCCCGTTCACCGCAAGCTGAACCGCATCGACCTCGGCACCGCGGACAAGTTGTGCGTCGCGGCCCTCGCGCTCGCGCAACACAACCGCGACGAGCCGGCGCTGGTGGTCGAGTTCGGTTCCGCGTTCACCGCGCTGATGGTGTTGAAGGACAAGCAGATCGTGGACGGGTTGGGCGGGACGTGCGGCGCCTTCGGCGCGAAGAGCGGCGGCGCGTGGGACGGCGAGACCGCGTACCTGCTCTCGCCGCTTCAAAAATCGGACCTGTTTCGCGGCGGCGTGGCCGACGCGCTCGACCGCGAGACCGGCCGCACCGCGTTCCGCGAATCGTTCTGCAAGGCGGTGTACGGGTTGCTCAACGTCCACGGGTGTCAGGACGTGTACTACAGCGGCAGCCTGCTCCGTACCGGCGCGGACCTGGTGCAGCAGGCGCTGGGCGAACTGCCGCGAAGCTCCTTCAAGTTCCACTACGCGGGCGACCTGCCGGGCGCGTGGGTGAAGCACGCGGCGCAGGGCGCGGCGCTCATCGCCGAAGGGCTGTGCGGGGGCGTGTTCGCTCCCCTCATCGACAATCTGAAACTGCGCGAGGCGAGCGGCACGGTCCTCGACTGGCTCACCCACCCGCGCGCGGCGGAAGTTCGGGCGTGGTTCGCGTAACCTCGTTCGCGCGTTGTTCGACCACATCGACCAGCAGCGGGTGCCGGCCGAGCGGTTCCGCGAGTACGAACCGCACACCGGGGAAGCGCTCGCTCAGCGCGTCGCGTGCGGCGGTCAGGTCTTCGACCACGTGAATGCCGGGCGAGAGGAAATAAGGGAGCATCACCACATCCGTCGCGCCGGCTTCGACGCACATCGCGCCGCCGTTCTCGATGTTCGGCTCGGCCAACTCCAGGTACGACACGCGCACGACGGGATACCGCCCGCGCTCGCGCAGCGCGGCGGCGACGAACTCCAGATCGGCGTTCGCCTCCGCGCGGCGGCTTCCGTGTGCGATCAGCAGAAGGGCGGTTGTCGTGTGTGCGTTCAACTGGTCTTCTCTTGGTGAACCGCGACCGTCAGGGAGCGGGTGGAACACGACCAACGCCCTATCCCACCCGCTCCCTGACGGTCGCGGTTCACCAAGAGGCGGGCTGG
>CANLGS010000227.1 GCA_947490035.1 Gemmataceae bacterium | reverse complement strand
TGAAGCAGTCGGCCGCGGGGTATCACAACTATCAGCAGTGGCTCGCCGGCACGCAGCTCGAACAGCGGGTGTCGCTGGAGGACTACTCCGTGTCCAACCGCGGACTGCGCAGCGGCTTGATCGGCACGCCGCAGCAGGTGCTCGACCGCGTGAAAGCGTTCGAGGCCGCCGGCGTGAACCTGCTGCTGCTCCAGTGCAGCCCGCAGTTGGAGGAGATGGAGCGTTTCGCGGAGCAGGTGATTCAACCGAGCCGGTGAGGGACGGAATGAAGCGAAAGACGCCGACCCCGGCGCAGAACCGAGCGAAGGAAAAGAGGTGGCTCACTTCGGACGACCCGGAGGCGCTGCTCGCAGGGTTCGTCGATGCGACCGGCACCCGCAAGTTGCGGCTGTTCTCGTGCGCGTGCTGCCGGCGCGCGTGGAAGTTCGCGAAGGACGGGCGCCTGCTGTCCCTCTTGCGCACGCTCGAAAACGCGGCCGAGGGCAAGGTCAAGGACCGCAGCCGCGAAGTCGCCCGCAACCACAGTTACGCGGTGGCGCGGGCGGAGATCGGCGACATGCAGCAGTGTCTCGCGTTCGAGATCTGGGCTGCGCTGGACAACGAGATCGACCTCGACGTGGGCGAGTGCGCGGCGGCGGCGTTCGGGTACGTCAAAGGCTCGGGCCAGCGGTTTGAACGCGGCAAGGCGGCCGAGCGCAAGGAGCAAGCGAACGTCGTCCGCGAAATCTTCGGCAACCCGTTCCGCCCGGTCGCGTTCAACCCCGCGTGGCGCACGTCGGACGCGATGCTCCTCGCAAGCGGCATCTACGACGAACGCGCGTTCGACCGGATGCCGATTCTGGCGGACGCGCTGCAAGAGGCCGGATGCGATTCTGACGCCCTCCTGAAGCACTGCCGCGATCCGCACGCGACGCACGTTCGCGGGTGCTGGGCGCTCGATCTGGTGTTGGGCAAGCAGTAGCGTCTGTCTTGCGAAGCCGCGATCGACTGTAGGGGAATGTCAGTCGGCAGGCGATCAGCTCAACACTTCCTTGATGACACGCCCGGCCACGTCGGTCAACCGGAAGTCGCGCCCGTTGTGCCGGTACGTCAGCTTCTCGTGGTCCAGGCCCATCAGGTGCAGGATCGTGGCCTGAAGGTCGTGGACACTCACACGGTTCTCGACGGCCTTGTAGCCGAACTCGTCGGTGGCGCAGTAGTGGGCGCCGCCCTTCGTGCCGCCGCCGCAGAACACGGTCGTGTACGCGTGCGGGTTGTGGTCGCGCCCCTTGCTCCCCTGCGAGTCCGACGTGCGGCCGAACTCGCCGCCCCAGATCACCAGCGTGTCCTTCAGCAGCCCGCGCCGCTTCAGGTCGGTGAGCAGGCCCGCGAACGGCACGTCGGTCATCATGCCGCAGTCGCGGTGGTTCACCTGGATGTCGTTGTGCCCGTCCCACGGCACGTCGGCGACCGCGCCGCCGGAGATGCGGTTCGTGGGGCTGAACACTTGCACGAACCGCACGCCGCGTTCGACCAGCCGGCGCGCCATCAGGCACTGCCGGCCGAACGTGGCGCAGTCTTTGTTGTCCAGCCCGTACAGCTTCTTCGTCTCTTCCGTCTCGGCCGCGAGGTCGAGCGCCTCGGGCGCCGCCGCCTGCATCCGGTACGCCAACTCGAACGAGCGAATGCGGGCAGTCAGGTCCGGTTGGTCGCCGTGCGTCTTCTGGTGATCGATGTTGGCTTCGCGCAGCAGTTCCAGTTGCGCCTTCTGGCGCGCGTCGGTCATGCCCGCGAGCGGGGCCACGTCGCGAATCGCTTCCTTCTGTTGCGCGGAGAGCAACAGCGGCTGGTGCGTCTTGGGCAGAAAACCGGGCGACCAGATGCCGTCGTCGCCGCGCGGCTTGGCGTCGTGCATGACGACGAACGCGGGCAGGTTGTCGTTCACCGAGCCGAGGCCGTAACTGAGCCACGCGCCCATCGTGGGGTAGCCCGGTCGGGTCACACCGGCGGCCAGTTCCATCGACGCCGGGGCGTGGTTGTTCGCGACGGAGTGGCAGGAGTGAACGAACGCGAGGTCGTCGGCGTGCTTGGCGACGCTGGGGAACACGTCGGACACCCACGAGCCGGACTTGCCGTGCTGCGCCCACTTGAACGGCGACGCGAGGCACTTGCCGCTGGTGGTGAAGAACCCGGTCTTCGGGTCGGCGCCCGCGAGCTTCTCGCCGTCGCGCTTCTGGAGAGCTGGCTTGTAGTCGAACGTGTCCACCTGCGACGGCCCGCCGGTCATGAACAGCCAGATGATCGACTTCGCCTTCGGCGCGAAGTGCGGCTTCTTCTCGGCCGCGCCGAGCGATGCGTCACGCCCGAGCAGGTGCGCGAGCGCCAGTGCTCCGCAGCCGAGGCCGGACGTGCGGAGGAACTCGCGGCGGGCGAGGGGTACGAGTGGGTTCATGTCGGCGGCCTCTTCTCTTCTTTGTGGGACAGGCCGCTGGCCTGTCTCTGCCGAAGAAGACAGGCCAGCGGCCTGTCCTACACCAATCTCAATCGACGTATAGGAACTCGTTCAGGCACAACAACACCTGGCAGAAGTCCGCGGTCGCGGTCTCCAGCCCCTTCGGTCCCTTGTTCTCGCCCGCGGTGCGGAGAACGAAGTCGGTCATACGCCGGCTCTCGGCGTCGGTGGGCGCGCGGCCGAGCGCGACGAGGTACGCCTTCGCGATTGCCTTCGGCACGTCGGCGGCGGTCGCGGGCAGCACCGCGCGGGCGAGCTTTTCGGCCTGCTCGCGCACGAGCTTCGAGTTCATCATCGTGAGCGCCTGAGTCGTGGCCGTGGTCAGCGAGCGCTCGCCGACGCTCTGAATCGGTTCGGGCGCGTCGAACGCCTGGAGCATCGGCAGCAACTTGCTGCGCTTGACGGTCAGGTAGACGCTGCGCCGCGACGTGTTCTCGTCGAGCGTGCCGGGGCCGTACATCTTCGGGTCGAGCGAGCCGCCGACCGCGAGCAGGCTGTCGCGAATGGCCTCGGCTTCGAGGCGGCGCGGCGGAACCTGCCACCACAGCCGGTTCTGCGGGTCGAGCTTCGTCGCGGCCGTGTTGAGGTCGCTGCCCTGCCGGTACGCGGCGCTCGTCATGATGAGGTTGTGGAGCGGCTTCAGCTTCCACCCGCCCTTGATGAGTTCGCCCGCGAGGTAGTCGAGCAACTCCGGGTGGGTCGGCGGTTCGCCCTGCGCGCCGAAGTCGTTGGGCGTGCGCACCAAACCCTTGCCGAAGTGGTGCTGCCACACCCGGTTCACGATGACGCGCGCGAGCAGATGGCCGGCACCGTGCTTGTCGTCGGTGAGCCAGTCGGCCAGCGCCACCCGCGGCGGCTTCGGAAGGCTCTTCGGATCTGTCGCAGTCCGCAGCCAGCGGCCCTCGTCGGTGTTCGTGAGCACCTGCGCGAACCCCGGCGGCGCGACGCCGTTCTTGCGGTCCGTCTCGCCGCGAATCAGATAGTGAACATCGCCGCCGCGCCCGGAAGTCGCGGAGAACACCGGTTGGAGCGGCGCCTTCGGCTCCTTCGCCAGCGACTTCTCGACGGGCGCGAATGCCTCGTCGGTGGTGGCGTCTACCTTTCGGAACCAGCGGACGATCTCCGCGCGGTTCTTGCCTTCGAGTTTGCCGCCCTGCGTCGCGAGCAGCGCGAGGATTTCGCCGCCCGGCTGCGGCCGGCTCGCGCCGTCGAGTTCGGCCTCTCCGGTCGCGAGCGCCAGCCGAACGCGCCCCGCGGCAAAGTCGCCGAACTTCAGTGTGATCGACAGCGTCGTACCGGTCTCGAAGCCGAACGGCGCATCGGCGACGAACGTCGCGGCGTGGTCCGCGCCAGCTTTCGCGGTTGCACCCGGCTCGAACGTCGCCTTGCCGGGTTTGAACTTCACGACGACCGCCTTCGCGCCCTTCTTCGTAGGGTCGGCCGGTGTCGCCGTCAGCGTGACTTCGGTCAGCACGAAGCCGCCGTCCGGCGCGCGTCCCGGACCGCCCTTCGGCAGCGAATCGTCGCGCAGCGCCTCGACGCGGAGGGCCGTGATCTTCGTCTGCGACGTGGTCGCGGTGAAGGTGTAGGCGTCGGCCTTCTCCGCCTTGCCCGAGGCGAGATACGAACCGTCGCCCAGCTTCTTCAGGGGCGTCTTCCCGGTCGCGGCCGTCGGCTCCAGGGTCAACCACGGGGCCGCGGGTTTGGCCTGCTCCGCGGCGAGCCACTTCGCAAACCGGCCGGGCAGTTGATCCTTCTCGAACGCGACCAGCGCCTTGGCGAGCGGCGCGTGGGTCGCGTCGAACGCGGCCTTCGCCTTGCGGTACGGTTCCGGGTCGGCGTCCATCTGCCGGTTCACCGAGTCGGTGCGCGCGAGCGTCGCGAGGAGCCGGTAGTAGTCCTGCTGCGGGATCGGGTCGTACTTGTGTTCGTGGCACCGGGCGCACCCGAGCGTCAGCCCGAGGAACGCCGTGCTGGTGGTGGCGAGCATGTCGTCGAGGTGATCGTACCGAATCGGTTCGAGCGTCTTGACGGTAGTTTGTCCGGGGTACGGGCCGGCGACGAGGAACCCGGTCGCGGAGGCGGCGAAGAAGTCGTTGGGCTTCAGTTCGTCGCCCGCGAGTTGCAGCCGCACGAACTCGTCGAACGGCAGGTCGCGGTTCAGCGCCTTGATGACGAAGTCGCGGTAGTGGTAGGCGCCGCCGCGGTCGCCGTCGAACTCGTACCCGCCGCTCTCGGCGAACCGCGCCACGTCGAGCCAGTGCCGGCCCCACCGCTCGCCGTAGCGCTCGCTGGCGAGCAGACGCGTGAGCAACTTCTCGTAAGCGTCGGGCGACTTATCCGCGACGAACGCTTCCACTTCTTCGGGCGTCGGCGGCAGACCCGTGAGGTCGAACGTGACCCGGCGGACGAGCTTCTCTTTCGAGAGCGTTTGACTCGGCGCCAGCCCCTTCGCTTCGAGGCCGGCGAGGACGAAGCGGTCCACAGGGTTGCGCACCCACGGGGCGTTCTTCACGTCCGGCGGGGTCGCGAGCGCCAGCGGGCGGAACGACCAGAACCGCTTGCCGTCGGCGATGTCGATGGGCCGCTTGCCCTGGAGCGGGCTGCCGTCGCGCGGGTCCGGCGCGCCGAGTTCGATCCACTTCGCGAAGTCGGCGATCACCTCGTCGGACAGCTTCCCGCGAGGCGGCATCTTCTCGACGCCTGCGTCGTGCCGCAGCGCCGCGAGCAGCGAACCCTTCCTGGCGTCGCCGGGCACGACCGCGGGTCCGGCGTCGCCGCCCTTGCGCGTCCCCTCGCGGGTGTCGAGTTGCAGCCCGCCGCGCAGTTTCTTGGTCTTCGCGGCCTCGGCCGAGTGGCACTGGTAGCACTCTTTCACGAGCACCGGGCGGATCTTCGACTCGAACAGCGCCAGTCCTTTCGCGTCCGCGGGCTGTGCGTCGGCTCGCAAGTGCAAGCACAACAGGGCCAGCACCAGAGCGGCGAAGCGGGCGAGCGGCAAGTTCATCATCGTGGAACCTGACATGCGCGACGGGCGGAAGGTGGGGCAGGGATATTAGTCTACAAGACGAACCTCGGACCCTCGAACGATTTCTCCCGAAGTCCCGAAGTGCTTGCCAGTCGGTGGTGCCGTCCTTCTCGACCGCGACCAGTGTCTTTCGACGAGCGGGGCATGGGGACTAACGGACAAAACCTCTCGTTAGCCCGAAGCGCCAGCAAGGGTAACGTGTTTCCTCGCTGGCGCTTCGGGCTAACGAGACCCAGCATCGCGCGGTTCTGTCCGGCTGTCCTAAGCCCCCCGAGTAGCGGCGCGATCAGAGCTTCGCGACGGTTGGGGTCGAGCATTGGCAGCGCTCCGGGGTTGGCGGCGGTGTGACGCGCCGGAGCGGCGAGGGCAAGAAAAGAACACCCCGGCGGCCGGGGTGTTCGTTGTGACACCGGGGTGTCACCGGTTACTTATCATCGACCGGGGCGGCGGGCTGGGTCGGCACCGGGCGGTAGGCGTCGTCGTCCGCGTGGTACCGGAACCACAGCTTCGTCGCCGGGCACCAGTACAGGTTGCAGTCGAGGGCGTCGCTGAACGCCTTCTTCGCCCAGAACGCGCTGGCCTTCCCCTTGTAGACCTGCGCCGGCGCGTCCGCGACTTCCGGCCGCGCGGGCAGCGGTAGCGCTTCGGGGTCGGCCGCCGGCTTGGGCGCGGCCATCGGAACCGCCGGCGCCGGCTTGGGGCACGGCTTCAGCCACTCGTCGAGGTCGAGGAGCAGGTCGTCCGGGTTCAGGACGAGTTTGTTGCCCACCCCGTTGCGCGAACCGCTGACGACCGTCACCCCGCCGGGACCGCCGTCCACCACGATCCGGTTGCCCACGCCGTTGCCCGAACCGGTAATCACGTTCGTCGAGCGGCCGGCCGAAGACTGCCGCACGATCGTCTCGCGGCCGTTCACGATCATGTACCCGCCGGGCCACTTGATGACCTGCGGTTCCGGGGTTGCCGGCGTCGCGGGCACCGGCTGGGCGGACGCCGCGGCCGCCAACCCGCCGAGGGCGGCCAGCGCGGCCAGTCCCGTTCGTATCGTGTGAAGCGTCATGGATCTCTCCAGTTGTGTTGTGAATCTGATGGAGGAAACTCGGGGGGCTGACGCTACTGCTTTGCACGACTCATTTTCTCTGGTGGGTTGAAGGGTGGTCTTTGTGTTGTTGCTTGGCTTGTTGGAGGAGTTTGTGAACTGAGGTGTGTGCCCCGGACTGTTTTGC
>CANLGS010000226.1 GCA_947490035.1 Gemmataceae bacterium | reverse complement strand
CGCGGGTCGGTCCATTTGCGCGCCCGGACCGATCTCGCGGTGAGCAACCCGCAACCGTTCCGGGAGCGATTCCGCGCCGAACGTGGGTAGCACCTGTAACCCGTGCTACTCGATCACGGCCACCGCTCGGTAAAGCACCACACTACCGGGCCGGAACGCACCGAGAATCTCGTCCTCGGAAAGCGGCGGCTCGACAGCCGCGGGGTCGAAAACCGAGACCCCTTGTTCGCCCTTCCGCAACTGGAACGCGGGCTGACCGGGCGACCCGCCCCGGACAACGACCGCGACCGTTCGTTCAGGCGAATCGCTCATGACAGCACATTATCCGCGCCAACCGAGCACAAGGGAAGTCAGACCTTCCGCAGTATGATCGTCAGCGGTTGGCCGTCGATCTTCGCGGTCGCAGTGTGAACGCCATCGCCCGTGAGCGGCGTGTCGCTCCACCGCGTCGCCTGCACCGCGGCCGCGATGGTCTGTTTGTGTTCCGCGATGGCCTTCGTCAATTCCGGCGAAGCAGTCGCCAGGTGAAGCGCGATCTTGTCGAGCAGATCGAGCTTCGCGTCCTTGCGGGCGTTCTGCACCTGACGCACCACGTCGCGCGCCAGCCCTTCGAGCTTCAGCGATTCCGTGACGGTCGTGCTGATCGCGACCTGCGTGCCGCGGTCCGCGACCCCGCACCAACCCGGTTGCCCCGCGTACTCGACGTTGAAATCCACAGCGGTCAGCGCGACGCCGGCTACCTCAACCGGTCCGGGCGTCAGCCGCGCCGCGATCTCGGCCGGGTCCACCTTCGCGAGCGCGTCTTCCGCCTCCTTGAGTTTCGCGCCGAGTTTGCTGCCCGCGACCTTCTTGTTGAGTTTCGCGGTCGCGGTGAGCAGTGGGCCGGTGGTCGCGTCGTGCAACCGTACCGCCTTCACGTTCAACTCGTCGAGGATCAGGTCCGGGAACCGCTCGACGGCGCGCCGGTCCGCGTCCGAACCGGACGACACGACCAACTCCGCGAGCGGCTGCCGCACGTTGAGTTTCGCCTGTTGCCGCGCCGACAGGCCGAGCGAGATCACCCGCTGCACGGCCGCCATATCTTCGGACAGCGGCTTATCAACGAGAGAATCATCCGCGTGTGGGAAGTCGCACAAGTGTACGGATCTAGGCGAGCGGGGGGCGTTAGCCCCCTGCTGATTCACGACAAGGTTCTGCCACATCACTTCAGTGATAAAAGGCACACACGGCGCCATCAACTTGCACAGCGTGGTGAGCGTCGTATAAAGCGTTTGATACGCGGCGTCCTTGTCCTTGCGCCCGGCCGCGTCGAGATCGGTGTTCTTGCTGTGCAACCGGTCCTTGTTCCGCCGAACATACCAGTTCGATAGATCGCCTTCGATGAACTCTTCCGCCTTGATCGCGAACGTCATCACATTATACGTCGAGTACGCGGCGTTCGCGTCGTTGATGAGCGTTTGCAGATTCGAGAGCAGCCAGCGGTCAATGTCCTGGCGCTCGCCCACCGGCACCTGCGGCATCGCGGGATCGAAGCCGTCGCCGGTGGCGTAGTTGCAGAACATCGCGTAGGTGTTCCACAACTTGAAGAACACGCGCGAGCGCACGTCGTTCGCCGGTTCGGGGCCGAAGTTCAGGTTCGCCGCCGGGTTCTGGCGGGCGTACAGCCAGCGCATCACGTCCGCGCCAATCGCGTTGAACGGCAGCGGTTTGCCCTTCGGTTCCGTGGTCGTGCCGCCCGAGTCGGCCGCGGAGATGAACTCGATGGAGTTCCCCGAAGTCTTGTGCATCTCGTGGCCGTACTGATCCTTCACCAACCCGTGACCGAGCAGCGTTTTGAACGGCGGTCGGCCGTCGCCCATCATCGTGGACATCGCCAACAGCGCGTAGAACCAGTTGCGGAACTGACCGGGGAAGCTCTCCGTGATGAAGTCCGCCGGATACCACGTATCCCAATACTCGCGGTCGGTGTTATATTTCAGTGTCGAGAATCCCACGATGCCGGCGTCGAGCCACGGGTTGCCCACGTCCGGCACCCGCGACATCAGGTTGCCCGACTTCGCACTCTTGATCTTCACGCGATCAACCCACGGGCGATGCGGCGTGTGCCCGTCGAACTCCGCCCAGCCTTCGACCGCGCGATCCTTTAGTTCACCATAACTGCCGATCACTTCGAAATCGTTGGGATCGGTCTCGCTCACCCAGATGGGTAGCGCGAGACCCCAATAGCGTTTCTTGGAGATCATCCAATCGCCCATGTTCCAGAGCCAGTCGTATTCGCGTGCCTGGCCGTTGATGCTCTCCGGCAGGAACGTAACCTGCTTGACAACCTTCATGATGTCGCCGCGAAAGCCCTCCTCCGTATGCTTCGGTCCCATGTTGATGAACCATTCATCAACGAGCCGGTATAGAAGCTCCGTCTTGCACCGCCAGCAGTGCGGGTAGCGGTGAACGTAGCGCTCCGTCGCGAACAACTTGTCGTTCGCCTTGAGTTGATCGAAGACAAGATCGGCGGTTTCAGGGTTCACAGCGTTCTTTCCGGTCAGCGCTCCGAAGCCGTCCACGAACACGCCGTCGTCGCCGATCGGCGCGACCGGTGGTAAGCCGTTCTCCTTGCCCCACTGGTAGTCGATTGAACCGCAACCCGGCGCGGTGTGAACGATGCCCGTGCCTTCCGTGTCGGTCACGTCCTTGCCGCCGCTGATGACGCGGTGCGCCTGCGCCGCGGTCTTCGCGGGCCACTTGCCGCTCTGCTTCGTGATCTTCGCGACTTCTTCCGGGAAGCCGTACTCGGAGTTTTGCGCCGGCAGGTCGTCGAACGGCCCGGCGTACTCCCAGCCGAGCATGTCCGCGCCCTTCACCTCGGCGACGATCTCGTAGGTCTCGCCCTTCCCGGCCTTCACCTTGAAGTGCTGTTCGATGGTGACCAGATTCGGCACTTCTTTGAGCCACGGGCGCCCGGCCTTCTTCGTGCCGTCCTCCGCGTCGTCATCGTCTCCGGTCGCTGACGCTCCCGGCTCACCGGAGGCCATACGATTCAGTTTAAACGCGCCCTTCGCGACGTAATAGATTTCGCCCTTCACCTTCACTTGCAGGTATGTGAGATCGGGGTTGATCGCGGCGCCCACGTTGCTCGTCAGTGTCCACGGTGTGGTGGTCCACACCAGCAGGTTCTCTTTGTCGCGTCCTTTGATCGGCAACTTCACGAAGCAGGCGCGGTGTTCGACTAACTTGTAGCCTTCCTTCATCTCCTGTTCGGAGATGCCGACGCCGCAGCGCCCGCACCACGGCATCACGTCATAACCGCGATTGATAAGTCCCTTGCCGTGACACTTCTTGAGGAACGACCAGATCGTATAGTTGTTCTCCTCGCTCATCGTGAAGTACGACTTGCGGTCGTCCGGCTTGTTCGCCCAGTCCGCGTCGGTGCGGTCCCAGTTCATCCAGTAGCCGAGCCGGATGCTCTGGTCGGTTTGCACACGCGCGAACGTGTTGACGCGGTCTTTACATGCCTGCACGAAGCGGTCGATGCTCGCCTCCGGATCGCCCGGTACGAGGTTCTCGATGTCGCGCTTGCTCTTGAGACCCAGCGACTTCTCGACTTCCACTTCGACCCACAAGCCCTGACAGTCGAAGCCGTTTTGGTAGCGGAGTTCGTGCCCGGTCATCGCGAAGTAGCGGTTGTACACGTCCTTGTAGGTGCGCCCCCAGGCGTGGTGAACGCCCATCGGGTTGTTCGCGGTGATCGGGCCGTCGAGGAAGCTCCACGGCTTCTTGCCCGCGTTGAGCGCCTTGCGCTTCTCGAAGATGCCGTTGTCGTCCCAGAACTTCAGGATCATGCGCTCCAGTGACGGGAAATCGACCGACGATTCGACCTTCTCGAACGGCATGACGGAACCTCGCGACGGAAAGCAACACACTCAACTTACGAGCGACGCGCGAACCCGGCACGCGGCTCGCGCCGGTCGCATTCCGTTACCAACTTCTGCCCCTCACGGTACGCCGGCACACGCCTCAAACGCGCTGTTCGCGGAGAACATTAGCGCGCGGGCCTTCTACCTATCTCAGCGCGACCGGCCTGTTGTCGGACGAGGTGGAAGCGAAGGCGCAGTCGGCGGACGTGCTGGCCGGGAAGTACCCGGCCTGGCGTTCTCGAAGGACGAGAAGGAGGGCACCTTCTTCGAGGTCGGCGACACCATCCTGAGCGTGTACGCGAAGACCGAATACTTCTCGCGCGACAAGTAACGCTCTTGGCGAGCGGGGGGCGTAAGCCCCCTGATGAACCTCCGCGCAATTGATGCGCGGAGGTGATCAGGAGCTTACGCCCCCCGCTCGCCTTCAAACAGAGCCTCGGCTGTCAAGTTGGGGGGTTTGGGAAAGAAAATGCGCGGCATTGGGGGGTTTGGGAAAGAAAATGCGCGGCAATTCGGTTGACCTTGCACCGGCATCTCTCCATAATGTTCGCTGTCCCCACCAACGTAACTTCTCCTCTCCGAGGTCTGCGTCCATGCGCGCGTTCCGAATCACTTCGTGGCTGAAGCAACCGAGTCGTCCCGCGCGGCCGTCGTGCCCGATGACGGTCGAGTCCCTCGAAGACCGGCTCACCCCGGCGGGCGGGTTGCTCGTCGCCGGGGTCGGGGTCGGGGCCGACCCGCGGGTGCTGGTCTTCGAAGACACCGGCGCGGTCAAACTGAACATCCTCGCTTACGACGCCGCGTTCAAGGGCGGGGTGGCGGTGGCCACCGGGGACGTGAACGGGGACGGGACCGCCGACATCATCACCGGGGCCGGGGCCGGCGCGCCGGGCGGCCACGTGAAGGTGTTCGACGGGAAGGACGGCGCTCTCCTCCAGAGCTTCCTGGCGTTCCCGGGGTTCACCGGCGGCGTGTCGGTGGCGACCGGCAACATCAACGGCGACGGCCGGGCGGACATCATCGTCGGGGCCGGGGCCGGCGCGCCGGGCGGCCACGTGAAGGTGTTCAGCGGGAAGGACGGCGCTCTCCTCCAGAGCTTCCTCGCGTATCAAGGCTTCACGGGCGGGGTGAACGTGGCCGCCGGCGACGTGAACGGCGACTTCCGCGACGACATCATCACCGGGGCCGGGGCGGGTTCGGCCGGCGGTCACGTCAAGGCGTTCAGCGGCCGTGACCAGACCCAGTTGCGCAGCTTCCTCGCCTACGACGTCGGGTTCACGGGCGGGGTGAACGTGGCCGCCGGCGACGTGAACGGCGACACGGTGGCGGACATCCTCACCGGGTCGGGCACGAACGGCCACGTCCGCGCGTTCAACGGGACCACCAGTCAAGTGCTGGCGTCGTTCCTGCCCTACGGCGCGGCCAAGGTCAACGGCGTGTCCGTCGCCGCTGCGGACATCAACGAGGACGGCGTGGCCGAAATCCTGACCAGCGGCGGGGCGGGTTCCAGCCCGAACGTCCGGGTGTTCAACGGCCGCACGTCGGCCCTTCTGGGCAGCCTCCTGCCGTTCGACGCCGGTTTCATCGGGGGTGTGACCGTGGCTGCGGCTGCGGACTCCTTCGGACCGGTGCTGCACGGCCCCGACGCGGCGCGCGCCAGTTTCATCGACCCGACCGCCCAGGTGCTCGGCCGCGAGGACATCGAGATCGGGGAGAAGACCTACGTCGGCCCGTTCGCCACGCTCGACGCGACCCGCGGGTCGATCAAGATCGGCGAGGGGACGAACGTCCAGGACAACGCCCTGATCCAGGCGTCGGACAACGGCGGGGTGGAGATCGGCGACCACGTCATCCTCGCCCACGGGGTGAGCGTCTACGGCCCGGCGAAGATCGGCGCGGTCGGCGGCATGGGGGTGTTCCTCAGCTTCAACGCGGTGATCGACGGGGCGACGCTCGAACAGGACACCATCGTGTCGGCGCTCGGCCGCGTCGGTCCGGGGGTCGTCCTGCGCGCCGGGACGAAGGTGCTGCCCGGCAAGTTCGTCCAGACCCAGGACGAGGCCGACAACCCGGCGCTCGGGAAGGTGACCCCGGTGACCGACGGCGACCGCGACCTGATCGCCGGCATCCTGGAGGTGAACGAGAACTTCGCCCGCGGGTACACCGCGCTGTTCAACGACGGCGGCATCAACGCCGTGCGCGGCATCAGCCTCGACCCGGGCGACAGCGTGTTCAACGGCACCCCCCACCTGCCGACCCTGGCCGGCTCGATCGTGGCCCACCCCGAGTTCCGCAACCGGATCGTCGGCGACGTCAACCTGGCGAACACCTTCGCCGAGTTGAACCTGGTCCTGGGCGACCGCGTCTCGATCAAGGCGGACGAGGGCGACCCGTTCAACCTCGGCACCATCGCCCGCGCCGACGACCGCCTCACCATCCACGCCCTGGTGGGGAGCGCGGTCACCATCGGGAACAACTCCACGTTCGGCTTCAAGTCGATCGTCCACGGTGGCGAGGACTCAGCTAACATCCCCACGACGTTGTCGCGAATCGGCGACAACGTGGTCGTGAAGGACTGGGCCGTGGTGTTCCGCTCGACGCTCGGGAACAACGTCACGCTCGGCTTCCGCGCGCTGGTGGACGCGTCGCAACTGCCCGACGGCACCGTCGTCCCGGACCGGGCCATCATCAGCAACGGCGTCCTGGTCGGCTTCGTCGAGTGGTAGCCGCCGTTGAAGATGAATAAGAGTGTTCACCGGAGAGACCGCGGAGACCGGAGAGAAAACCAGGAGAGTTCAAAGGCACTCGGTCTTCAACTCTCCTGTTTTCTCTCCGGTCTCCGCG
>CANLGS010000225.1 GCA_947490035.1 Gemmataceae bacterium | reverse complement strand
TCACAACGTCAACGCGCGCACGAGCAGAACAGGGGGCTTACGCCCCCCGCTCGCCTTTGGAGACGCGATGGACGAGCAACTGATCGCCCTGTACCACCGGCACGCCGCGACCGCGTTCGACCGGCGAGCGCGGCTCACCGCGCTCGTCGAGCAGAAGGCCGCCGGCGCGAAGTGGGCCTACGACGTGGCCGACGCCGCGCTGTCGTTCGGCAAGCTGAAGTTCGAGGCGCCCGTGGTCGGCTCGCACGCGACCGGCAACGACTCGTGGCTGTGGGCGTGGTCGAACCGCAACCTCAAACTCACCATCACCAACCGCGCGCTCGGCGACCTCGTTCGCGTGACCGTCCACCGGCTCAGCGTGCCGGCGCTGGCGCACGCCGGGTTCTCGGTCGAACCGCTGCTCGGTCCCGAACTCACGAAGCACACGGCCGACGTGTTCGGTAGCGTCCTCGTGCGCGAACTCGGCTACGACGCGCACTACATCACCGCCGAACCGGGGCACCGCTCCGCGATCCTCGTCCGCGACGACCGACTCACGGCCGCCGAGAAGTACCCGCTGCACCGCGTCCTCACGCTGTTCCCGAAGGCGGTCCGCGCGCTGCCGCTGTCGGACCACCGCGCCGCGCTCGCGGCCTACGCACGCGACTACACGCTGACCGTGGCCGAGGAACCGCACGCCCTCAAGATCGGCGACGGCAAGGGCGAACTGACCGCGACCTTCGACGAGCACAACCGACTGTTGAAGCTGACTGGTGCGAACGTGGCCGCGCCCGCGAAGAAAGTCGCCGCGAAGGTGGTGGCGAAGCCCGCGAAGGCGACGAAGACGCCGGCGAAGAAGGTAGTTGCGAAGCCTGCCGCGAAGAAACCCGTCGCAACGAAGCCTGCCGCGAAGAAACCCGTCGCAACGAAGGCGGTCGCCAAGAAGCCGACGCCGAAGGCCGCGAAGAAGGCCGCGAAGAAGCCCGCGAAGAAGCCCGCGAAGAAGGCCGTCAAGAAGCGGTGAAGCGCGGCGCGAGGCTGTTCGGTTCGTCGCGGAGTAGGTCGAGCGCCCAGCACCCGCGAACATGTTCGCGCGGGCCGCGCAGGTGGGCGAGCAGTTCGGCGTTCGTGCAGCCGGCGTCTTCGAGCGCGTCGGCCAGAACCGGTAGGTCGCCGAACGCGCCGGCGTCGTAGATGCGGTTCGCCATCAACAATACGGTGCGGCCGTTCCAAGTGAGCCATTCCGATTCCACGCGCATCGAGCGGAGCGGGTTGCCGAAGATTTCGCGCAACAGGTCCGCCTGTCTCGCGCGGGTGGCGACCCACGTCGGGCCTTCATGTGAACCGGCCTCGGCGGTCGCGGCAGAAAATGGGCCGTTCCACGCGCCGGTGGAAGCGTCCGTACTCAAGCAACTGGTGGCGGACGCCGCCGCCGGCTTCCTGCCCGATCGCCGCGCTTCGCACTTCTCTTTAACCGCTTTTCGTTTCTTGTCGGTGGTTTCGCCGTCTGCATACTGTTCCGCCAGTTCGACCGCGTCGCGGAGCAGTTGGTTCGGCATCTGGTCCCACACGCGGCACGCGCACGCGAACAGCCTCAGCTTTCGCGGGTCTTCACAGTCGTCGAGCATCGGCTCGGGGTCGGTCCACACGTCCCACTGGTCGGCCGTCAGCACGACGACCGGCAAGAGATGCGAGGGACGCATGAGAGGTTGTCCTGGTGGTAGGGAACGCGGACCCGACGCGGATTGTAACATCGCGCGGGCATTCACGTTGGTGAGGGGATTGGGAAGTAGAGGTGGGGTGTGAGGTCTTGGAATGTAGTCATCACGCTCCGCGTGATGTCTTGTGGGACTGGTAAGAAGCACAGGACATCACGCGGAGCGTGATGACTACATTCCAAGACCTCACGCGGAGCGTGAGGACTACACTCGCGCTCTGCTTCTACTCGTTGCTGCGGATGAGCAAATCCCACGTCAGCAACACCACTTCGAGCAGCAGCAGTGCCACGATGATGACTTCGAGGACGTGCCCGTTGAACCAGCCGAGGTAATCCGCGACGCGGTCGTTGGCCCCTTCGTACAACTCTTCACACGCTTCGAGCCGCGCGTCGAGCGACGCACTTCGGCGCTCGACGCGCGCGTGCCGCAGGAGCCGCGCGGACAGCTTCGCGAACGGTATGACGTTCGCGCCGGCGAGGTGCTCGAACCGCGGCGCGAGGCGCGCGAACGTCAGGCGCATCCGCGCGAACGCCTCGATCGCGGCGGTGAACCGCGGCCAGTGCGCCTTGTCGTGGCGGCGGATCGTCTGCGACCGCGGGATGTCGTCCGCGGCGCCAGTCTCGCGAGTCTCCATCTCGGCTTCGAGGCGGCGCAACTCGCCCTCGTAGAACGCGAACTCGATCAGCCCCAAGAGGATTTCGTCGCGCACGCCGGCCGCGAGGTGGACGACGGCACGGCCGGGGCGCCACTCGATGCGGTCGTCGCCGCACTTCAGCGCGACGGCCGGCGCGTCCGGGTCATCGACCGGCGTGAGCCAGTCGGCGCCGAGTTCTTTCCATTCGGCGGCCGCGCGCGACGGGACGAACACGACGTACAGGTCGTCGAGCGGGTCGGGCTTGGCGGGTTCGCGTGGCACGTCCGCGAGCGCGACCGGCTCTTCGACCGCGAGGCAGAACCGCGGGTGCTTGAACGTGCGGCGCACGCGCCCGGACGCGACCGAGTGCGCGGCGAACCGCACGCGCACTACGACGATCCCGGCGGGAGAGGCATCGGATCCGGCCATGAGCGGCTTCCTTAATCGTCAGATGGTGGCCCGTGCGGGCACCACGACCGGCGCGGGCGCGGAGGCCGGCACCGTCAGGGGTAACCCGGCGCGGAGGTGGACCTCGTCGGTGATCTTGTCCATGACCAGTTCGGCCGAGTCCAGCACGCCGTTGAGGGTGGAGTCGAACAGGTAGTCGCCGACGACGTACAACCCCGGATGGCCGACCGGTTCGGGCCGATGCCGAGCCGCCGGCGCGTGCAGCGGGCGGCCGCCGGGCATCCCGTTCACGCACCCGACCCAGCGGTGAACGCGCGCCTCGATGAACTGCCCGCGCGCGTCGCCCAACACCGGCGGGAGCGAGTCCAGCACCGCCGCGGTCAGATCCTCGTCGCTCAGGTTGCTCATCGTCGCGGCGGCTTCGCCGCCGAGCAGCCAGCCGAGGACGCCGTAGGTGCCGGCGCGGGTGCGGGCGCTCTCGTCGTACACGCACGTGCCGCCGAACGCGTCGATCATGAAGTACGACCCAGAAACCGCGCCGCGCCAGAACGGACTATTGAACAGCACGCTGACGCGCAGGTAGTGCGCCGGATGGTCGTAGTGCGCGTGGTGTCGATACATCGCGTGGTCGAGTTCCGCGCCGCCCCACTGCACGGCCGGCAGCCAGTTGTTCGGGAGCGCCGCGACGACGTAGTCGAACTCCTCGCGCGAGTTCGCACCGGCGTGGCGCGTGGCGACCGCGTAGCGCTCGCCGGCGCGCTCGACGCGGGTGACCGCGTGGCCCAGTCGCACGCGTGCGGTCACGCGGCGGGCGAGTTCCTGCGTCAGCCGCTCGATGCCGCCGTCGATGGTGTACAGTCGCATGTACTCCGGCTCGTTCATCAGGTAGTTCTGCAAGCCGTACATGGCGCTGGTCAGGTGCGGTTCGGTCGCGAGGTCGCTGTGGACGCACACGCGCACGTAGTCGCGCGCCCGCTCGTCCTTGATGGTCGCGAGTAGCGCGCGGAAGGTGCGCCGCGAGAGCGGGTCTTCGTTGTCGGCCTTCCAGTCGGACTCGTAATACTCCGCCGGGCTGATGGCGTCCCACGCGCGGTTGTCGAACTTCTTCAGCTCGCGCACCGCGTTCGCGCCGAACGCCTTGCGGATGTCCGCGTAGTTGTTGAGGACGTGCCCGCCGAGGATGACCGCGTCGCCCCACATGGGGCTGGTGGTGAGGCCGAGTTCGGCGACGAGTTCGCGGAGCGGGTCCGGACCGAGTTGGGAGTAGTCGTAGAGTTCGGCGGCGCCGGCTTCGTAGTTGATGGGCGCGCTGGCGAACTGGCGGGTGAGTACCTTCCCGCCGAGACGCGAACCGGCCTCGTAGATGGTCGCGTCGTAGGGGACGCGCATGTGCTTTTGCAACAGATACGCGGTCATCAGGCCGCCTGGGCCACCGCCGATGATGCCAATTTGGATGCGCTTCATGGGTGCGCTCGTCTGCCCGACCCGGAGAGGTCACCGGCGCTCGCCGGCAGGCGTGACGGGCGCACGGGAAATAAAGAACCCCGGCGACTTCGCCGGGTTACCATCTGACCGAGATGCGAGTTCGATTCATATTCAACCCGGCAACCCGTGAAGAGTTCCGCAATCGCCCGGAACGAACCGCGCCGCCGGTCGCGGCGTCCCTACAACCGGAACAACCCGGCGCCCCGCGAGAAACACACGCACTCCATGCACATTCCCCGCCTTCACGACTGGCCGATCACCGAAGCGGACGCGGTCGCGCTCCAGCACGAACTCGTCGCGCGCGTGGACACGTCCACTCCGCCGAGTGGCCCGATCCGGTTCGTCGCGGGCTGCGACATCGCGTACCACCTTACGGAAGCCCGGCTGTTCGCGGCGGTCGTCGTACTGAAGGTTTCCGACCTGTCCGTGGTCGAAACGCGAACCACGTCGCGCGGAGTGACTTTCCCGTATATTCCGGGGCTACTGTCGTTTCGCGAAATACCTGCGCTGCTTGACACGTTCGGCGAATTGCTTCAACCGCCTGACGCAGTTATGCTCGACGGACAGGGGATCGCCCACCCGCGCCGGTTCGGTCTGGCCTGCCACCTCGGACTGTGGCTAGACTTGCCGTGCGTGGGCTGCGCGAAGAACTGGCTGGCGGGCGACCACGCCGAACCCGGCCCGAACGCGGGCGACGCGACCCCGCTGACCATCGACGGCGAAACGGTCGGCGCGGTGGTCCGCTCCGCGACCGGGGTGAAGCCAGTGTACGTGTCGCCGGGGCACCGGATCGACGTGGCCTCGGCGACCGCGTTGGTCCGCGCGACCCTGAGCGGCTACCGGCACCCGGCGCCGACCCGCGAAGCGCACATGGCCGCGAACCGCCTGCGGAGCGGGCGGGTAGAAGACGAAGACAGAAGAGCCGCGGATAACGCAGAAGAACGCAGATTAGGAAAGAGGCGAAGAGTTTTTCTGCGACACGGTCTTCTGTTTTGATCTGCGTTCTCTGCGTTATCCGCGGCTCTTCTGTCTTGTGTCTTGATCCGCGGTTCTTCGGATCTCTGCGATGGGCTTGAGCCGATTCCGGCAAAGTGCGGCGCGAGCGGGGGTTGGGGCGACCGCGTACACCGTTCGCCGCGCATCATCCGGGCAACGGGTGCGCGAAGCCGCGAACCGATAAGAGGGGTGCGCCCGGAGGCACATTTTCTTGCGAGAGGTTGCGACCGAACGACGATACACCTGCGTAGAATGAGACGCGGAACACTGAACAGGTGAACCGTGTCCTCGGGGCGGCGGATTCCGCCCCTACCCAGGACAACGACCGAACGGCGCGCGGTCAGGATTCGACGGCGCGACGGCGGTTTGGACCGGCAAGCAGCGGGCGCTTCGGCGTTCCCGTCGCACCGGTCCGGGAGAGGGTGAACCGCGTGCGGCACTTCCGGCTCGGCCGGTAGGGCCACACACCGACCGACTGCCGCGCGGGCTTTGCCCGCGCCGGCAGGGAGACGATATTCCAATGCGTGAGACCTCACCACGTGGCTGGCACCGCTGGCGCGTCGCAGTCATCAAGTCCACCGCCACCCCGACGTTCGACCGGATGACGCGCCAGCGCGCCGTTCCGGTCGCGAAAGCGGAGACGGCCCGGACCCCGGAGCGCGAAGAGTTACGCGGGCCGGACGGCATCCGGCACGAACTCGTCGCCCGCGTCCGTCAGCAGATCGCCGACGGCACCTACGACACCGAGGAGAAGTGGCTCCTCGCGGAAGAGGCGCTACTCCGCCGCGTCGGGTGCGCGTAAGCCTTCAAGAACCCCTCCCCTAAGAAGGGAGCGGCTTCAGACGCGAACGCCGCGCGCTCGCAATTCCGTCCTCTGGCGTCTGCTCTTGCTCCCCCTCCCTTCTCAGGGGAGGGGGTTGGGGGAGAGGTTTCGCTTTCTCGTCGTCTTCACTTCATCCCGCGCGCCCGGCTATAATCACCGTTGAGTGTGTTCCGCCCGTCTGGAGAAGTTAACCGTGTCATTGCCCGCCGTCGCGGTGTCGCAGACCCCAGAGGACAAGTTCCGGGAGTACCTCGCGAGCCGAGAAACGCCCCAGCGCTTCACCGACCAGCAGCGCGAGTTGCTCGCACACGTCTTCGCCCGGCACTCGCACTTCCACGCCGAAGAACTGATCGACAACTTGAAGAACGCCGGCAAGAGCGTGAGCCGCGCCACCGTGTACCGCACCCTCTCGAAGCTGGTGGACGCCGGCCTGTTGCGCCGCATCGAACTGGGCGAGCGCACCGTCTTCGACCACGACTACGGCTACCCGGCCCACGACCACCTCGTCTGCGAGCAGTGCCACTCGATGACCGAGTTCCAGAGCGAAGAGCTGGAAGCGCTGTTGGAGAAGGTGGCGTCGCTGAACCGGTTCCGGCCGGCGGGTCACACGCTAGTCATTCGCGGCGTGTGCGCCGCGTGCAACGCGGCCCGCGCCGCGAAGCCGCGATTGGTGATGTAGAGCTTGTTCTTGGCGAGCGGGGGGCGTAAGCCCC
>CANLGS010000224.1 GCA_947490035.1 Gemmataceae bacterium | reverse complement strand
TGGAGGTACGAGCGGTACAGGATGTTGTCCCAACCGGTCGCCTCGGACTCGAAGCCGAGCGTGATGTCGAACAGCGAGCAGATGCGGCCCTCGACCTCGCGCGTGCCGGCGGTGGGCGTGTAGATGCCCGCGAGCGTCTTCAGGAGCGTACTCTTGCCGGCCCCGTTGTGCCCGATCACGCCGATCCGGTCGCCGTCGCGGGCCGACAGGTTGATGCCCTCGAGCGCGCGCACCCGCAGCACCGGGTTCATCGACCGGCGGAACAGCCCGCTGATCAGGTACTCCTTGAGGCTCATCCGCTTCTGCTGGTGGGCGTTGAACGTGACGGCCACGTTCTGAAGTTCGATCTTCGCCATGAATGCAGGTCTCTATTGGAATCTGTGGCGAGCGGGGGGCGTAAGCCCCCTGTTAATCTCGACGCCTCCGACCGCGATGAGAGCCAACAGGGGGCTTACGCCCCCCGCTCGCCTTCGAGGTCACAAGTGGAAGATCACTTTCTTCTGGAGCCAGCCGACGACGCCGGCGGCCAGCGCGACGAGGACCGCGGTGAGGACCAGCGCGGACAGGTACGTGTAGCCCAGCGCCTCCAGCCCGGCCGCGGTCGGCGCGCCCGCCAGCAGCGGGTCGCGGACCAGCGAGATGTAGACGTTCGCGGGGTTGATATCGACCAGCCAGCCCAGCCCGCGCGAGTCGAGCAGGCTCCGCCGGTACATGATGGGCGTGAGGAAGAACCCGACCTGCGCGGCCACCTCGATGAGGTGCGCCATGTCGTGGAAGAACGAAGTCACGAACGCGCCGATGGTCGCCACCGCCCACGCCGCGACCAGGGCGAGCAGCAGTCCCGGCAGCGCGAGGGCCAGCCCGACGAACACGCCGGGGTCGCCGGTCGTGACCGCGAGCAGAGCCACAACCACGGCCAGCGCCAGGCACGAGTGGATCGCCTGACCCAGTACCGTGCGGAGCGTGTACACCGTGTACGGGAGCGGGCTTTGGCGGATGTACGCCTCGTTAATCAGAAACGCCTTACTGCCGAGCGTGCCCGCCTCGCGCAGGAAGTTCCACACGGCCAGGCCGGCCAGCGCGTAGGCCGCGTACTGGATGGGGTTGCCGTCGCCGAACAGTTGGCTGAACACCACCGTGAACACGACCGTCATCGCGACCGGGTGCAGCAGCGACCAGCCCAGCCCCAGCACCGAGCGCCGGTAGCGCAGCCGCAGGTCGAGCTTGACCAGCGCGAGCAGGAAATAGCGGGCGGTCCAGACGGCTGACAGGTGGCGGAACATCCGTGATCCCACAGTATCGACTTTCGGGTGCGGGAGAGTACCGACCCCGACCCGGCGTCGCCAGACCAATTTCCCCGCACACCTCGCGCGACCGCTACAGCCTAACGCCCGGTCCCTACATTTCTCACCGGCGCCCCGCGCCCGGCGCTCGCGATTGTGCCGCGCGTCCTATGTGTACCGGTGGGCGAAAGCTAAGCGGTTGTACAGGAAAGGGCGATGGTATGCGGACCAACGACGTGATCGAAGGCGACTGCATTCAAGTTCTGGAGGGGCTGCCGGCGGGGTGTGCGGACCTCGTGTTCGCCGACCCGCCGTTCAACATCGGCTACCGGTACGACGTGTACGACGACCGCCGCGCGAAGGCCGACTACCTCGCGTGGACCGAGAAGTGGCTGGCCGCGACCGTCCGCGTCCTCGCCCCGAACGGCTCGCTGTTCCTCGCCATCGGCGACGAGTTCGTGGCCGAACACAAAGTTCGGCTCGACGCGCTCGGCCTCACCATGCGCAACTGGATCGTGTGGCACTACACGTTCGGCGTGAACTGCCAGAAGAAGTTCAACCGCAGTCACGCGCACATCCTGTACTACGTCCGCGACCCCAAGGACTACACGTTCTTCCCGGACCGGGTGCGCGTGCCCAGCGCCCGCATGACGACCTACGCGGACCGCCGCGCGAACCCGGTCGGCAAGCTGCCCGACGACACGTGGATGCTGCGGCCGCAAGAGAGCGAAGCGCACTTCCTGCCCGATTCGGACACGTGGCACGTGCCGCGCGTGTGCGGCACGTTCAACGAGCGCCTGGGCCACCCGTGCCAGATGCCGGAGGCGGTGCTGGACCGCATCGTGCGCGTCGCGTCGGAGCCGGGCGACCTGGTGCTGGACCCGTTCGCGGGCAGCGGGACCACGCTCGCGGTCGCGAAGAAGTTGGGCCGCGACTACCTCGGCATCGAACTGTCCGAGCAGTACGCCGACGGCGTGCGGAAGCGGTTGCAGATGATCGAGTTCGCGGCGGGCGCGCCTGCGGTGGAGACAGTGAAGCCCGCCAAGCGGGTCGCGGCGAAGCGGTAGAAGCTCTTCGTGGCACAGGCTTCCAGCCTGTGTGTCTGAGAAGCACAGGCTGGAAGCCTGTGCCACGAAGAGCTTCTACCGCTACTCTCACTACTCTCACTTACCTTCGGGCTTCGGCACCGGCGGGCGCACGAACGGGATCACCACGTCCGGCGGCAGTTGCGGCTTCGGCTGCGCGCCCTCCAGCCGCGCCAGCTTCTCGCGGCAGTCTTGAACGCCCTTCTGCAACTCCTTCAGCGCCTCGTCCACCTGCTTGTACTGCGCGTCGCGGACGCCCTTGCGTTCCAGGTCGTAGGTCTTGTTGCGGTCCACGTCGCCGGTCAGTTTCTGCACCTCGTCGCGCATCGTCTTGAGGTCGGCGGCCGCGACGGTCACCTTCTCCTTCAGCGACTCCAGCGCGGCGATGTCCTTCTTAACGCCCTCCAGAAGCAGCACCCGTTCCTTGAGGACTTCGAGCGACGCGCCGTCGCGCTTGGTCGCGTCGGCGGCGGCGGTCGCGTCCTTCTTCACCGCGTCGACCGAGACGGCGGTGTCGCGCTTCACGCCGTCCACCGCGGCCGTGTTGGTGTTGACCTTCTCCTTCAGTCCTTCGAGTTCCACTTTCACCGTGTCGATGGCACGCATCCGCTCGTACTGGGCCGTGACGTGGGTGTTGAACTCGTCTTTCTTGACCAGTTCGGCGCGGGCCTCGCGCTCGCGGCTCACCTCCGCGCGCAGCTCGGTGATGCCCGACGAGAGGTTGTTGTAGAGCGTGATGGAGATGAGCGCGACGATGCTCAGAATGGTGCCGCCGAACACCCGCCAGAAGAGCGAGATGTGCTCTTCTTCCTTCTTGGGTTCGGCGCCGCGGTCGCCGCTGGACTCGGCCGCGGACCGGCCGGTCTCGTAGGTCGTCATCTCGCCGGTGCGGTCCGGTGATTCGTCCGCGTCCTGGTCGCTTCGCTTGCCGATCATTGGTTCCTTCCCCCGCGATCCGGGCGGCGCCGTCCCGGTTGGCGCCGCGCGATGTGGTAACATGGGTCGGCGCGTATAGCGGAGTCCCCCGACCGCCGCAACCCGACCTGACAGGGTTCGGACGGCACCGCGAGCTGCGACTTGCGCCCGAATGTGGTCGAGAAACGACAACACCCGGCGCGAGTGCGCCGGGCGTGCGTTTTAGGATGGACCCGTTACTTCTTCTCGACCGCCGGGGCTGGTGCCGGCGGATCGACCGCCGGAAGCTGAACGGGCGCGATCGCGTTACCGCGAATGATCGCCGGTTGCTTAATGATCCCCGGCCGGATCGCGGGCAGCGGCTGAACGGCCGGCGCGACGGGGGCGACCGGCTTGGCCGCCGGCGGCAAGAGAGCGGGCGGGAACGGCGCGACCGCGGGCGCCTTCGGGTCGTTCAGTTCCTTCACCGGCTCCGGCTTCTTCTTGGTCTGGTCGATCGGCGGGGTCGGCAGCACGAGTTCGCTGCCGACGAGGACGATGAGGTCCGGGTGGAAGCCCTTCAGGTAGGCCTCGTCGGGCAGGCGGTTGTCGCCGGCCACGATCACCATGCCGCCGGCCGCGAGGCGCTTCATGACCTCGCTCTTGTGAATCAGTTTCCCGGTGAGGTCGTAGGCATCGAACTTCAGGTCGGCGAGCGGCTTGGCGACGACCTTCGCGTCGGCCGGCACGCCGCCGTAGTACCCGTACCCGCCGAGGCGCTTGCCGCCGCGAATCGCCCGGCCCTCGAACTGCATCTCGTCGTAGTAGACGCCGACATCGCCGTTGGCCGGGTGGCTGGTGGTCTGGGCCATCACCGTGCCCTTCGCGTCGGTCGAAAGCATCGTGAGCCGGGGCGCCGGCGTCGTGGGATAGGGCGGGCCGCCCCACTGGATTTGCGCGTGCGACAGCCCTTCGGCCGTCATCACCACCGTGTCCGCGGCGACCGACTGGGGCCACGCCTTGCCGATCGGCTTGCCGTCGGCGGAGGCCAGCACGGTCGCGCCGCCCTTCACGCGAGCGGTGGCTTCGTCGAGCGTCAGCGCGGTGCCTTCCGCGGTCGCGAACTTCCCGTTGAAGTCGGCGAGCGTCTTGTTGAGGTACTGCGTGGTCACGATGTCCTGTTCGACGTTCTTCTGCACCTGCTGGTTGCCTTCCATCACGAAGTAAGTGTTCGTGACGGTCTGCTTGACCGGGATGGTGCCGATGACGCGGACGGAACCGCTCGCGTCGGCTTTGAGCGCGAGAACCTTCGGCGCCGGGCCGGTCGCGTTCGGGGTGGCGTCGCGGGGGAGAGGCGCGGCCGGCGCGAGGAGAGCCGCCGAGAGGACCAGCGAAGGGTACATGCGGTGAGACTCCATCGGTGATGGCGGAACGGGAATACGAATCAGGATACCCCGGCGAGCGGGCGAGGTAAAGGCGCTGGCGAAATGTTACAATCGCGGGACAAAGCCGAAGGAAGAAAGGTAAAAGGTAAAGGTAAAAGGTAAAAAGTAAAAAGTAAAAAGTAAAAGGGAAGACAGACGGCGCTCGGGCCACTGTCTTCCCTTTTACTTTTTACTTTTTACCTTTTACATTCCGCTTCGGTTTACTTCTCCGGGAGCGGCACCGGGGCCGGCAGGGCCGGGGCCGCCGGCGCGATCTGAATCTGGATCACGCCGGGCTGGATCTGGATGCCGGGCACCACCTGGGGCGGCAGCGCGGGCACCACCTGGGGCGGCAGCGGCTGAATCTCGATCGGCAGCGGGCGGATGCCGCCGCCTGGGAACGGCTTGACCCCGCCAGTCGCGGCGACGCCGCCGGTCAGTTCCGGCGAGACGAGCACGAGCACCTCGTCCTTGAACAGCTTCAGGAACATCGGGCTGACCGGCTTGCCGTCGGTCGAGACGATCACGATGCCGCCGGTGGCGAGCTTCTTGACCGCGTCGGCGGTCTCGATCTTCTTGCCGTCGGCGGTGGTGACGGTGAGGTCTTTCACTTCGCTCAACTCGACCATCTTGGAGCGGGCGATTTCGCGGGTGATGACGGCCGGGGCCGCGCCGCCGTTCGGGTTGATCGCACCGCCCACGCCGACCTGCACCTTTTCCATCCGCACGACGGTGACCATCACCTTGCCGTCGGTGGGCTTCAGTTCGAGGATGCGGGGCGCCGGGCCGGTCACCATCGGCGGGGCCGGGGCCGGCACGGGGGCGGCGAGGGTCATCGAGAGAACGAACGAGGTCAGCATGAGCAGCGCTCCAGGGAGAGGAAATAGGGACGAACCCGCGCACGTCGCGGGTTGCCCATTCCAGACGAGATACTCGATGGGAGAGATTCTAGGAATCCCGACTCGCGCTCGGGAAGGTAAAATTAAAAAGGTAAAAGGTAAAACAGGAAGGCGATTGGCTTCGGACTTCCTGTTTTACCTTTTACCTTTTTAATTTTACCTTCCCGCCGAAGGCGGGCGGAACCGCTGGCCGTCGTTGTTGTCGCCGCCCTGCCACGGGTCGCCACGCATGTGGTAGCCGCCGTGGTCCCAACTCTCCCAGTAGCCCGGCCGGTCCTCCTCCATGAACTCGACTCCGCGAACCCACTTCGCGCTCTTCCACGCGTACAACTTCGGCACGACCAGCCGCAGCGGGTAGCCGTGATCCGGCGTGAGCGGTTGGCCGTTGTGGTGCGTCGCGAAGACACAGTCCTCGTCGAAGAAGTCGTCGATGGGCAGGTTGGTGGTGAAGCCGTACTCGCATTGGAGCATCACGAACTTCGCCCGCGGCGACACGGTGACGTGGTTCCGCAGTTCGCGCGTGCCGACGCCTTCCCACAGGTTGTCCAGTTTGCTCCATCGCGTCACGCAGTGCATGTCCGCGAAGACGTGCGTTCGCGGCAGCGCCGAAAACTCCGCCCAGGTGAACTGCTTGACGGTGTTCACGAGCGGAATCGGAAAGACGGTGAACGTCCACGTGGCGGGGTCGAACGGCGGCACGCCGCCGGCGTGCAGCACCGGCCACTTGTGCGTGACGACCTGCCGCGGCGGCAGCCGGTTGTCGCGCCGCGTGTCCGGACTGATGATCGGTTCGTCCATGAAAAGCTCTTGGCTGTTTGCTGTTGGCTATTGGCCCAACAGCACCCCGCACATCTCATCAAGCCGGTCGCCCGTTGTTCGGCTAACAGCTAAAAGCCAACAACTAATAGCTGCGCTAATACCGCAGCCCGTTCTTGCGCACGTGAACGGTGGGCTTGCCGTCGGTCAGCACGGCGCCGGCGGTGACGCGCCCGATAACGAGCGTGTGATCGCCGACCGCGAGGCGCCCGGCGACGCGGCACACGAGGTACGCGTGCGCCGCGAGCAGCACCGGCGGCGTGTCGCGCTCGCGGACCACCTGCAAGCCGTCGAACGCAGGTTCGCCAGGCGCGAAGCCCTTCCCGAAGTGCGCGACGAGCGCCTTCCCGCCCTCCGGTATGACGTTCAG
>CANLGS010000223.1 GCA_947490035.1 Gemmataceae bacterium | reverse complement strand
TTCACGCCCGCCAGGATCGGGTTGTCCTTCTGCTTCTCGATCACCTTCACGTCGGCCACGCCGGGGCCGAAGTGGTTTTTATAGTCGCCGCCGAACACGTCTTTGTCCATCTCAAGCCACTTCTGGAACCCGTGGCTCGCGGTGCGGATGCCCACGATGGGCTTGCCCGACTTGACGTACTTCTTGACGTGTTCTAACGAATCGCCGTCGATCTGAAGCCGCCGCGTGAAGAAAACCGCCGCGTCGCACTTCTCCAACTGCTCCAAGCCCGCGAACGCCGCGTCCTTCTCGGCCTTCGCGGCGATGAGCACGCACTCGACCGCGTAGTTCGTTTCCAGGTGCTTCTTGAACACGGTCAGCGAGTCGTCCGACTTGTACTCGAACGACCCGGACACCAGCGCGACCTTCATCTTCTTCGCGCCTTCTTTGTCTTGAGGCGAGCGGGGGGCGTCAGCCCCCTGTTTCTTATCTTCCTTCTTCGGCGCGTCAGACGCCATGTACGCGAACAGGTCCGCGATCTGCGGTTCGGTGAGCGTGTCGAGCAACTTCTCCGGCATCAGCGACACCGCCGACGGCTTCAAGTCCGCGATGTCCGCCTTCGCGACGACCGTCTTCACCACCTGATCGTTCACCACGTTGGTGAGGGTGATCGACTCGCCGGTCTCGGTGACGATGCCGGACAGCTTGCGGTCGTCCTTCGTCAGCACGGTGTGAACGACGAACTCCGGGCGGATGTAGCCGCTTGGGTCCACGATCTGCGCGAGCATGTAGCCGCGGTTCTTGCGGTCGGCGGTGGTCAGGTCCGGCCCAGCCTTGCCGCCCTCGCCGTGCAGTTGGTGGCACACGGCGCAGTGCTTGGTGAACAGCACCTTGCCGTTCGCGGGGTCGCCAGGTTTGGCGCGCCCGAGCGCGACGTTCAGCCACGTGATGCGGGCCTGCTTCTCGCCCGCCGTCGCGGGCGCGAGTTTGCCGTAGTGTTTCTCCACGAGCGCGGTCACGTCCTTGTCGCCGAGGACCGTCGCGGCACGGGCGTTGTCGGTGGTCACGTCGGCTGTCGGGAACTTGCCGGCGTCCACTTCCTTCAACAGCATCAGCGCCCATGCCGGGCGCGTGAGGAGCAGTTGCACCGCCTTCTTCTTGACCGCGGGCGAGTAGGTCGAATAGCTCGCGAGTACCTTCTCACCGACCGACGGATGCTCGAACGCTTCGAGGCCGCCGAGCAGCCCGACGCGGAGTGCGTCCGTCTTCTGCGCGGCGAGTTGCTCCAGGAACAGTTCTTCCGCGCGCGGGTCGCGCACGTCGCGCAACAGCGCGATCGCGCGGAGCCGGTTCCCTTCCCCGATGGTCTCGTCGGTGACCAGCTCGCGGAGGGCAGTCCGCGCCGGCGCGTCCTTCATTCGCGCCAGCACCTCCAGCACCACCAAATCCTTCTTCCGCTGTTTGCGTAACTCCGCGAGCGGCTCGCGCAGCGCCGCGGGTACTTCATCCAGTGGGTGCGCCTGAAGTGCCGTCGCGATGCCCCGCAGCACTGGGGCGATGTCGTCGTTCGCGCCGAGCGTCAGCTCGAATAGCGTGCCGATGCGGACGGTGCCGCGAGCGATGTTCCCGGACATGAGCCGCCGCGCGACCCGCTCGTTGAAGAAGCCCGCGAGCTTCTCGTTCGGCGGAACCGTATACGGAAACCGCACCGTGTCGGTGGTGTCGCGGCGGTTGCTGCTCTCCAGCCCCCACCACACGAGCAGCGGCAACGCAGGGTCGTCGCTCAGAAGCGGGTTTCCCATGATCGCGTCGATGACGGCGGCTTCCTGCGGCGGCGTGAACCGGCGCGCGGAACACGCGAGTTGCGCAACGACCGCGTAACTCTTGTCGCTCGCGGCGAGGCGCGTGAACTCTTCGAGCGTCTTCTCGCGAACCTTCTCGTCGTCGCCGACGAGCCGGATCATCCACGCGCGGACGTACTCGTTCGCGTGATCCCCGACGATGCCGAAGTCCTCTTCGATCCACCCGCCCGACGACGCGAGCGTCCACAACGCTTCGAGCGCGAGTTGCCCCTTCTCGGTCACGAGCCACTTCCGCAATTTGGTGTGAACGCTCGTGTCCTTGCGTTCCGCGATGAGGCGTCGCGCCTCGGTCCGCCACCACTTGTTCGGGTGCTTGAGCAACTCCGCGAGTTCCGCAGTGGTCTTCTTCCGCAGGTCAAAAGGTTCTTGCTTCGGCACAGATTTGTAATCAATGCGGTAGATGCGGCCGGTGGTCTTGTCCCAGTTATCGACCGGGTCGAGGTGCGCGGCGCGGCGGTCGTAGAAGTCCGCGACGTAGATGCACCCGTCCGGCCCCAGCAGGCAATCGACCGGGCGGAAGTGCGTGTCGGTCGTGGTCATCAGGTCGCCGCCGTGACTCGCGCGGAACGAAGACTTGTGCGGGTCGAGTTTGTGCCAGTAGATCGCATTAGAGAGCAGGTTCGCGGCGATGTACTGCCCGCGGTACTGTTCGGGGTACACGTCGGCGTCGTAGAGGACGCCGCCGCAGGTGACGTGCCCGCCCTTGAAGCCCGTGTACGGGATGTGCTCGAAATAGCCGTAGGTGTACGGGTTGTGCAGCGGGCCGTGCTTGCTGAAGCCCTTCACGTAGTACGCGCCCTGCATCTGGTGAAGGCACGCGAACCCGCCGTAGTTGGTCCCCGCGATGGCCTGACCGTTCCGGTCGAAGTCGAGGCCGTAGGTGTTGCCGCCGCCCTCGCTGAACAGTTCGAACCGCTTCGTCTTCGGGTGGTAGCGCCACAGCCCCTGCTGGAACTCGACAATTCCCGAACCTCCGGTCGCTGACGCTCCCGGCTCGCCCTTACCAGGAGGCTTGATCTTGCACGTGCTGGTGCTGCCGGCGGCGCCGTAGAGCCAGCCGTCCGGCCCCCATTGCAGCGAGTTCGCGAGCGAGTGCGTGTCGTCCATGCCGAAGCCGCTCAGTAGCACTTCGGGGTCGCCGTCCGGCACGTCGTCTTCGTCCTTGTCGGGGTAGAAGAGCAGGTACGGCGGTTGAACGACGTACACGCCGCCGTTGCCGAGACAGAAGCCAGACGCGATGTTCAATCCCGTCACGAAGTCCTTCGACTTGCGGAAGACGCCGTTCTCGTCGGGGTCGTAGCAGATGGTGAGTTTGTCCGCGCCCTTCGGGCCTTTGGGCGGCGCTTCCGGCACGCGGTCCCACACGGTGCGCAGGTACTGGTCCTGCTTCACCGCCTTGAGGCCCGCGTAGTTCGGGTATTGCAGGTATTGCAGCACCCACAGGCGCCCGCGCGCGTCGAAGCTCATGCTCACCGGCTGGCGGATCATCGGTTCGGCCGCGACCGTGCGCACCGAGAAGCCGTCGGGCAACTTGAACCGCTTTTCGGCCTCGGCCGGTGTGAGGCCGTCGGCCGTGGCGAATGACGCGCACGCGAGGAGCGCGCAAAGGGAGAGCGACGAGCGCATAGGTGAAGACTCCGTGCGGAAAGCCAGAGATGCAGGATGATGCACGGAGAGCCGAATTGCAAGAACCGAAGAAGGAAGCCGCTCGCGGCTCCGCCAGTACCCCACTGAGTGCGACTCGCGAAGCCGCGAGCGGCCCCAGCGACACCGCCCTTACCACCCCCGGCCGAAACCCTTGTGCGACGACACCGCGATGACCAGCAGGAGTACGAACGCCACCAGGCAGACGCACACCACACCGACGACGACGGCGGTCACCTTCGCGGCCACGAGACTACACTCGCGCACTTCGTTCCACACCCGCGCGTTCTGCGACGGCACCGACCCCGGCACCACTTCCCAGGCGTAGGCGCCGGGCGGCAGCGCGAGCGTGTGACCCGGCGCGACCGCGACCATCGACCCGTCGGGCGCGCGCCGGAAGCCGATGCACTCGCCCTTTTTGAGGTGGTGTTCGCCGAACGACCCGGTCACGGCGGGTGTGCCCTTCGCGACCAGCGCGTAGTACGCCTCGCACGTTACCTTGCGCGTGGTCGGCGCGAGACCGTCGCGGCACTCGACGAATGTTCCCGTCGGCGCCGGGCCGACGCACCCCATCAGGGCGGAGAGCAACGCGAGCGCGAGTGTCGGGCGGAAACGCATAGGCGGCCACGGTCGGGGTTTGGGTTCCCGGCCATAGCGACCACCACGGGCCGTGCAAGCCGGGATGATTTCCGGTTCCCCCTTGCCCGGCCCGCGCCGTTCCCCGATTCTGCACTCATCATCCCCGGTGGACGCTTCCCATGAGCCTGCCTGCTGCCACGACCCGCGGTCGCAACCTCGCGCTGCTCGCCGCGCTGCTCGGCTGGATGTTCGACGGCATGGAGATGGGCCTGTTCCCGCTCGTCGGCAAGGACGCGCTCGGTGAATGGCTCCGCGACCCCTCCGACCCCGTGACGACCAAAGAGAATGTCGATAAGTGGTTCGGAATCGTACTCGCGTGCTTCCTCGTCGGCGCCGCGACCGGCGGTGTGCTGTTCGGCTGGCTCGGCGACAAGATCGGCCGCGTCCGCGCCATGACCGTGAGCATCCTGCTCTACTCCGTGTGTAGCGGGCTGTCGGCCGCGTCGCAGTCACCGGAGCAACTCGCGGTTCTTCGGTTCCTCGGCGCGCTGGGGATGGGTGGCGAGTGGGCGCTCGGTGTCGCGCTGGTAATGGAACTGTGGCCGGGCGCGTCGCGCGCGCTGATGGCCGGCTTAATCGGCGCGTTCGGGAATTTGGGCTACCTGATCTGCGCCGGCATCGCGTTCGGCCTCAGCCCGAATCGTACCGCGCCCGCGGAGATTCAAGGCTGGCTCACGACCGTGGGAATGCCGAACGACTGGGCCACGGCGCTCACCGCGAACAACAACTGGCGCCTCTTGATGCTCGTCGGCGCGCTGCCGGCGATGCTGACGATGGTCATCCGGTTGTTCGTGCCGGAGTCCGAGAAGTGGGCGCACGAGAAGAACGCGGGTCGGGCCGCGTTCTGGTCCGAGCGCGACCTGCTCGGTGTACTGGTCGGCACCGCCGCCGCGGGCGGGGTGATCGTGCTGTGGGCCGTGAGCGACCTGCACCTCGCGATCCGCCTCGCCGGTTCGCTCGTGGGGTTGGTGGTGGTGATTCTCGGCTACCTCTACCCGGCTCGCGGATACCTCTCGCGAAGCGGGCTTTCTCCCGAAGTGCGTTCGCTGACACTTCGACGAATGCTCCTCGCCGCGGGTTTGAGTGGCGTCCCGCTCCTCGGCACATGGGCCGGGTTGATGTGGATGTATCAGTGGGTCGGCGACCTGCCGGGCGGGAAGTCACCGGACGCGCGGGCGTGGCTTCAGATGTCATCGGCCATCGGCGCCGCAATCGGGTGTTTGGTCGGCGCGTTGCTCTGCGCTCCGCTCGGCCGGCGCCCGGTTTACGCGGCGCTGTGCGTGCTGTCGATGATCGCGATGGTCGCGTTCTACCAGCAGGGCCGGTTCTACGAAGGTGGGAAGCCGCCGTTCGACTGGGTGTTCGTGATGTTCGCGGGCGTGCTGGGGATGATTTCGGCGTCGTTCTACGGCTGGCTGCCGCTGTACCTACCGGAGTTGTTCCCGACCGCGGTGCGGGCGACCGGTCAGGGCTTCGGGTTCAACTTCGGGCGCATCATCGCCGCCGCCGGCAACCTTCAGATGGTGAACCTGCTCGCGTACTTCGACAAGGACTATTCGCGGGCGTGCGCGCTCGTCGCGGGTGTGTACGTCGTGGGGTTGGTGCTGATCGCAATCGCGCCCGAGACGAAGGGAAAGCCGCTCCCGGAATAAAGAGAAGAATGGCCCGCTGATGACGCAGATGGGAGCGCAGATGAAATCAGATAAGAACAAATCTTGTCTTATCTGATTTCATCTGCGCTCCCATCTGCGTCATCAGCGGGCCATTCTTCTCTTCGATCAAATCAGGACTTTGCCGGCGCGCTGGCAGCCGCAGGCGTTGCAGATCGGGCACGTGCGCCACTTGTACGCCTTCTCGCTGCACGACGGGCACTCGTCGGAGAACCGCTCGTCCACGGGCGTCTTGCACCGCCAGCAGTGGTCGAGTTTGTCGCCCTTCCGCTTGGCCTTCTTGGTGTGCGCGGTCTTCGGCTCGTGCGCCGCCATGCGCTCGCCCAGGTAGCCGCGCAGCACGTTCGCGTAGCGCACGTCTTCGGGCGTGAACGTGTCCTTGATCTCCGCGTACAACTCGTTCAGGTGTTCGATCGCCTTCGCGGCCTCTTCCGCGACGTCGGCGGACGCGCGCGACTTGACGACGACGACGCGAAGCCGCTCGATCGCGGCCTCGACGCGGCGTTGCTGCTTCTCGACCGCCGGGAGTGTGGCGTTTGGCATTGGGTACTCAGACCGGGTGGGCGCTCATAGGTGTGACACATGGTCATTATACCTAAACCGCCCGACCGTTTCCGCTCCTAACCGTCGAAACGCTCGCGAGCGCCTCCGGGCGCCGCGCGGACCTGTCGCGCAGACTGTATTGGTTAGGTTGATTGGGTGGATTTTACCGGTTCTCCCTTGTGCGAATGCCCTCACCTCGGCGAACTGTCAGGGTTGAAAGCGGATTGCCCGAGACGCACAAGAGAGTCCCGCAATGACACGGATGGTTTACGCGGTCGCCGCCGCGCTCCTCGGCTGCTGAACGAGTCCCGCACGGGCGGAATCGCTGCCGTACTTCGCGGACGTGCCCGCCACCTACACCCCCGGAACGCCCTTCTCCTTCGACGTGCGCGTTCCGCTGCTCACCGACTTCACCGCGTTCAGCGCCCAACTGGTGTTTGCGACCGACCTTGTGGACCCGCCGCTGTTCGTGTCGGCGGCGGCCCCGACCGCCGGACCGGGCGGGCGCTACG
>CANLGS010000222.1 GCA_947490035.1 Gemmataceae bacterium | reverse complement strand
TGCGAAGCCGCGAGCGGCTTCAACCGGCGAACCCGCGCAGCCGCGCCAAGTTGACCCCGTCCATCTCGTTCCCGTTGTCGTCCTTCTTCGGCGTTTCGAGGATCATCGGGCGGTCCGCGAACCGTGAGTCGGTGACCAGCCGCCGGAACGCGTCTTCGCCGATCTCGCCGAGGCCGATTCCCGCGTGCCGGTCCACGCGGCTGCCGAACGGCTTCGCGCTGTCGTTCACGTGAAACAGCTTCAACCGCGACATGCCGATGAGGTCGTCGAACTGCTGGAAGGAGGCCGCGTAGTCCGCTTCCGATGTGAGCGCGTAGCCCGCGGCGAAGACGTGGCAGGTGTCGAGGCACACGCCCAGGCGGTCGGTACACGCCGCACGCTGGAGGATGGTCGCGATGTGCTCGAACCGGTAGCCGAGCGCGGTGCCCTGCCCGGCGGTCGTCTCGATGAGCACGCGGACGTTGAACCCGGCGCAGCGCGCGTGAACCTCCTCGTACCCGGCGATCACGCGTGCGAGGCCGGCTTCTTCGCCGCTGCCGGTGTGCGAACCGGGGTGCGTGACCAGGTAGTTGATGCCGAGCGCCTCGGCGCGCTCCAACTCGGTGACGAACGCCGCGACCGACTTCGCGTGCAGGCCGTCGTCCGGCGACGCGAGGTTGATGAGGTACGAGTCGTGAACCGTGAGGTGCGCGAGGTTCGACCCGGCCGCGGCTCGGCGGAACTGCGCGATGGCGTCGGGCGTCAGCGGGTCCGCGTTCCACTGGCTCGCGTTCTTGGTGAAGATTTGGAGCGTGTCGCACCCGAGCGCGGCCGCGGCTGTTATCGCGTTGTGCAACCCGCGGTTGATCGACAGGTGAGCGCCGAAGAGGGGCAAGGTTGTTCCTCCCTGATGACATGAAAGAGGTATTGTGCCGGATGCCGCGCGGCTTTGCACCGTCAGTTGCAGAGGAGTGCAGAAGAGCCGCGGATAACGCAGAAGAACGCAGATCAAGACCGAAGAGACAGAGTGTTTTTGAAGAACTCGGTTCTTGGAGTTTATCTGCGTTTATCTGCGTTATCCGCGGCTCTTTTTCTGAATGTGCTGAGAAGAGGGGGCAACACATCAGACAGCAGGACGATCGCGCCCTGCTGTCTGATGTGTTGCCTGTCACTGGCTATGCACGCCGCCGTCGTTCGCCGGGCCGGGCTGCTGACGCGAGTGTTCGCCCTTGCCCTCGAAGTTGCCGAGACGGCGCTTGGGGTCTTGCTCCTCGTCCCGCGGCGGGTTCTCTTCACCCGGATCGGGCTGGAGTTCGTCGCCCGGTTTGGCCGGCGGACCCGCGTGCGCCTGGTTCCCCGGCGGCACCGGGCCGGGACTGTGGTGCTTCTGGCTCATGGTTTCCCCTTGTGTTTGAGCGCCGCCCGAAAGCGGCAGCAGAGGCGACCAGACTTCAGAGCAAGTGGTGTGCCGGTCTGGGCGCGACACGTCACACCGACCGGTTTGGCGCCGATCATCGTGCGAACGCGATTGGTTGCTTGACACGCCCGTTGTTCTCCCGTCTGATACAGCAATACGCACAGGTCTCGGCCGATTCATGAGATGTGGCCCATGTCGCACGACGAACAACTGGTCGGTCGGTTCTCCGGCCATCTCGCGCGGTGGTTCGTCCTCAGACAGTCCGTTGCCGCCGTCACCGCGTGGGCGTTCCTCTGGGGCACCGCGGTCCTCGTTCTCAAAGTCACCTACGGCACGTCGGTTCCTACTCTCCTGTGGGGCGTGGTGGGCCTTCCGGTCGCTCTCGGCCTCGCCGCGTGGCTCGCTCTTCGGGGGTTGCCGAACCGCTCCGCGGTTCGCGCGCTGCTCGACAGCACGGGCGAACGCGGCGGGTTGCTCATGGCGGGCGCCGAATGCGACCTCGGCGAGTGGGAAGCGGAACCGACCACGGCCGAACTGCCCAAACTCCAGTGGCGCGGCAAACGCCCACTTGGGTTCCTCGCGCTCGCGGGCGCCTACGTCGCGCTCGCCTTCCTCCTACCCGCGCGCGGCCTCGCGGTGAACGGCACGCCGCTCGACATCGACCGACCCGCGGACCGGCTCGCGGAGCAGGTGCGCGTGCTGAAGGACGAGAAGATTCTCGACCCCGAACGCGCCGAGAATCTGAAGCAGAAACTCGACGAGGTGCGCGCGCAAGGCGGCGGCAAAGACCCCGCGAAGACGCACGAAGCGCTCGACCACCTTAAAGATGTGGTCAAGCAAGCGGCGCGGCAGGCAGCCGAAGAGAAGGCGCGGCAGGCGAACCAACTCGGCAAGGTTGATGCCGCGGCCGAGGCGCTTCAGAAGGCCGCCCCGATGCTCAGTCCGCAAGAGGCGGCCGAGCTGCTGAAGGAACTCGCCGCGCTCGCGGAGAAGGCCGCGGCCGAGAGCGAAGCACTTCAGGGCGAATTCAGTGCAGAACTCGCCGCGGCGCTCAAGGAGGGCAAACTGTCGCCGGAGCAACTGAAGCAACTCGCCGCCGCCGCGAAGAGCGGGAAAGACTCGCTCGCGAAGTCCGCCAAGAACTTGCACAACGCGAAGCTCATCGACGCGGACCAACTCAAGGCGTGCGAGGGCGGCAAGTGCGACGCGGACGGGCTTGCTAAATACCTCGCGAAGAACGCGGGGAAGAAGGGTCTGAAGGACGGGCTTCGCGAGGTGCAAGAGGGCAACGGCGGCGTGAACGACGACGGCCCCGGCGACACGCCGCTCAACTTTGGCGACCGCTCGACCGCGGACGGCACGAAGTTCAAGGAGGAGGCGTTGCCGCCGTCAGAACTCGCCGCGCTGAAAGAGAGTCAGCTCACAGGCGTTGGTAAGGCGGCCCCGAAGCGCGACCCGGACGCCGCGCCGCCGCAAGCCGGCGGCTTGACGGGCGCCGCGGCCGGCGGCGGTTCGGCGAACGCCGCACCAGTGTTGCCGCAGCACCGCGGCGCCGTCGGCCGCTACTTCGACCGCCCGGAGAAGTGAGAGGACAGAGGACAGAAGAGCCGCAGATGACGCAGAAGAACGCAGATCAAAACCAAAGGCCGAGTTCTTCAAAGCACTCTTCCTCTGCTGCCTTTAATCTGCGTCCGTCTGCGTCATCTGCGGCTCTTCTGTCCTCTGTCCTCTGACCTCTGGCTTCTTCCGCAAAGAGGACCGCATGCCCGATCCCGCGAAGCCCGCCGCGCTCCTCGAACCCGACGAACTCAAGCCCGCTGCCGACCTCGCCGGCCGGTTGCTCGAACAACTCGACCTGCTGCTCTTCGGCCGGCCCGAACTGCACCGGCTCGTGACCATCGGCATCCTGAGCCGCGGCCACGTGCTGCTCGAAGGCGTGCCCGGCGTCGGCAAGACCGCGCTCGTCAAGGCGCTCAGCCAACTCCTCCGCCTCGACTTCAAGCGCGTGCAGTTCACGCCGGACCTGATGCCCGGCGACATCCTCGGCTCGCACATCTTGCAGGAAGTTCCCGGCGCGGGCCGCGAGATGGTGTTCCGCGCCGGACCGGTATTCACACACCTGCTTCTCGCCGACGAAATCAACCGCGCGTCGCCCAAGACGCAATCGGCGTTGCTCGAAGCGATGCAGGAGCGGTGTGTCACGCTGCTCGGCACCACGCGACCGCTGCCCGATCCGTTCTTCGTGCTTGCCACCCAGAACCCGATCGAACTCGAAGGCACGTACCCGCTGCCTGAAGCGCAGCTCGACCGCTTCCTGTTCAAACTCGTCGTCGAACCCGCCGACGCGGACGCGCTGGATCGCATCATCAGCACGCGGCGCCGGGGCGAACCGCCGGCGCCGACGTGGTCGATGAGCGCCGACCAACTGCGCGAGACGTTCCGCGTGATGGACCGCATCTTCCTGCCGCGACCGGTCGCCCGCTTCATCGCGCGGCTGGTCGCCGCGACACACGCCAGCGCAGCGGAGTCGCCGCCCCTGGTGAAGACCTACGTCGCGTTCGGGGCGTCGCCGCGGGCCGCGATTGCGATTGCGGAAGCGGCCCGCGCCGCGGCGCTGCTCGCGGGCCGGCCGACGGTCGGCTTCGCCGACGTGCGCGCCGTCGCGCCGCCGGTCCTGAACCACCGGCTCATTCTCAACTACAAGGCCCGGCTCGACGCGGTGAGCGCGTTCGCGGTCGTTCGCGAACTGCTCGACAAGACCGACGAGGCCGGGCTGAATCTGCCCCGCGATCTGTCCGTCGCCGAGGTGAACCGTGCGTGACATCGAATGCCGTTCTTCTCCTGGGAGCGCGGGCGTCCCGCCCGCTTCTTTCGGATGCAGAAGCGGGCGGGACGCCCGCGCTTCCAGGAGAAGAACGGCCGCGCTCGCGGTTCTCGCGCTGCTTGTCACGCCGGCGTTCGCGCCGGCGGTCACGTACGGCGATGTCGAGGTGACGCTCAAGAGCGACCCGCGCGGCAGCGCTACCCACGGCTACGCCGAGATTGAGTTCCTCGTTGTGAACAAGTCCGGGCAGACCTCGCACGAGGTTCGGATCACGTACCCCAAGTCGAGCTACTCCTACGGCGGCGACCACCTGAAGGGAGTGTCGCGCAGCGTGACGGTCGAACCCGGCAAGACGGTGCGCCTGAGCATCGCGTACCCCGAGCGCATCGACCTCCGCGGCAACGGCGCCGGGGTCACCATCGACGGGAGCGAACAGGACAGCGTGCTATCGGTCACCAGTGGGTCGTCCGGTTCGCGAGGCTACTCCCGCGGCGGCTCCGGAAGTCCGATGCTCGTCCTCTTCAGCAAGACCGTCGATACGCGGTTCCCGGACTGGGTGAACCAGACGCAAGCGGTGCAGGGCACGTCCCGCACGGTCAACGCCGTCCGCGCGGACCAGGAGGCGGCGCAGTGGAGCGCCAACTGGCTCGGCTACACGCGCTACGACGGCGTCGTAGTCACCGCCGACGATCTGCGGGCCATGCCGGTCGAATCGCGCAACGCGATCGGGCAGTACGTGGAGTGCGGCGGTTCGCTGTTCATTCTGGGGCGCGACCCGCAGTTGCCCGGTCCGTGGAAACTCAAAGCCGATCCGATGCGCGGCGTGTCCCTCGCGACGCCCGGCTTCGGGCAGTGCATCGTCACGAGCCAGACCAACCTGGTTGACGACCCGGCGCCCACGCTCGCGCCGGTCATCGAATCGTGGAACACCACCGCTCTGCCGTGGCAGCGCGCGCGCACCACCAGCGAGGCGAACCGCGTCTTCCCGGTCGTCGATGATGTCGGCGTTCCGGTGAAGGGCTTGCTCGCGCTGATGCTCGTCTTCTCGGTCGTCATCGGGCCGGTCAACCTGATGGTGCTGGCTCGCAAGAAGCGGAAGCTCTGGCTGTTCTGGACCGTGCCCGCGATCTCGTTCGCCACGTGCCTCTTCGTGCTCGGCTACATGGCGATCACCGAAGGGTGGCAGGGCCGGAGCCGGGTCGAAGGGTTCACGGTCCTGGACGAGAACACCCGCCGCGCCGCGACGCTCGGCTGGACCGGGTTCTACACGCCGGTCCTTCCTCGCGGCGGGCTGCACTTCGGCGCCGAGACGGAGGTGAGCTACCAGAACGGCGACGACGGGTACTCGTACAGCCGGCGCGGGTCCGGCTCGGCGCTCACCATCGACTGGACGCGCGACCAACACCTCGCGTCCGGCTGGATGACGCCGCGCGTGCCCGCGCACTTCGTCCTGCGCAAGAGCGAACTGCGCCGCGAACGGATGACGATCACCAAAGGCGCTGATGGGTCGGTGGAAGCCGCGAACGGCCTCGGCGCCGACCTGAGTCAGTTCTGGTATCTGGACGAGGGCGGGAACATGTTCCGCGCCGACGCGATCCCCGCCGGCGGGCGCGCGACCTTGACGCCGACGATTCGCCCGCCGCTCACCAACGTCGCGGGCGAGAAGACGCTCCGCAGCGTGTACGCGGGCGACTGGTCGTCGCTTCCCGAGAAGATGAAGTTCGACGGCCCGGCGATGCTCGCGCCGCGCACGTACTTCGGCCTGATGGACTCCGCGCCGTTCGTGGACGACGGCCTGCCGGGCGCCAGCGTTCGCAAGACCCGCTCCGCCGTCTACGGCATTCTGAAGGAGGGCGGCGATGGAAGTTGAGGTCGAGAACCTGCACAAGGAGTACGGCAAGACGCGCGCGGTGAACGGCATCTCGTTCAGCTTCGGAGCCGGCCAGATCTTCGGCTTCATCGGCCCCAACGGGGCCGGGAAATCGACCACCATGCGCGTGCTCGCCACGCTCGAAGAACCCACGTCCGGCAACGCCACCATCGACGGCGTGTCCGTGATCGAGAACCCGGAGAAGGCGCACAAGTTCATCGGCTACGTGCCCGACAGCCTGCCCTCGCACCGCGACGTGACGGTTCACGAGTACCTCGACTTCTTCGCGCGGGCGTACAACATTCGCGGCGAGAAGCGGCGGCAGACGGTCGAGGGCGTCGAGGAGTTTACCAACCTGATCGGCATCCGCGACAAGACGCTCAACGCGCTGTCGAAGGGCATGAAGAACCGCGTGAGCATCGCGCGGGCGCTGGTTCACGACCCGCCCGTTCTGCTCATGGACGAACCGGCGGCCGGCCTCGACCCGCGGGCGCGGATCGAGCTGCGCGAACTGCTGAAGGTGCTCGCGAGTCAGGGAAAAGCGGTCCTCATCAGCTCGCACATCCTCTCGGAGTTGGCCGAGATTTGCACCGGCGCGGTCATCATCGAGCGCGGCAAGATTCTCCGCGCCGGCACGTTGCAAGAGATCCTGTCGCGCGGCGGGAAGACCAAGAACGGCAAAGCGACGCGCACCGTCGTGTTGCGCCCGTTGGACCGCATCGACGACCTGTTGCGGACGTTACTGGAGACGCCTGGCGTGGA